>JAOUJD010000107.1 GCA_029883565.1 Burkholderiaceae bacterium | reverse complement strand
TGCACCTGCCTGCCTCCCGAGCGACGCCCTCATGTCCGGCCCGCTGACCCGCTTCGGCCTGGCGGTCGAGACGCGCGAGCAGCGCAAGGAGAAGATCCTTGCGGGCGTGATGGCGTCCGTGTACCGACAGGTCCCCCAGTCGGTGCTGGTCAGCATCGTCGGCGCGTTCGCCATCGTGATGGTGCTGTGGTACTCGATGAACCAGAACGCCCTGATGGGCTGGTTCATGCTGATCCTGGTCGAGTCGCTGGCGCGCGTGCGCATTGCCTACAAGTTCCGGCACGCCACCGCCGTGGTGGACCGGGTCCAGCGCTGGGCCAACCGCTGGGTCGTGCTGGCCGTCGTGGCCGGCCTGCTGTGGGGTGCCGCGGGGTTCCTCTTCTTCTCGAACGACCAGCCGCTGCACCAGGTGGTGCTGGTGGCCGTCGTCCTGAGCGTGGCCTTCGGCTCGCTGACGCTGTACGCGAGCCACCGGCCGGCGTTCTACTCGTTCATGCTGCTCGCGGTGATGCCGCTGATCGCGCGCATGGTCTGGGAGCAGGACCCGACCTACTACACCGCCGCCGTCGTGATGGGGGCCGTGTTCTTCTTCACCGTGTTCTACGGCCGCAACTTCGGCGACGCCGTGTTCGAATCGGTCAAGAACAACTACGAGAACGAAGTGCTGGTCGACCAGCTGATGGCTGAAAAGCGGATGGCGGAGGACGCGCGGCGCGAAGCGGAGAACGCGACGCGGTCGAAGACGCAGTTCTTCGCGGCGGCCAGCCACGACCTGCGGCAGCCGCTGCAGGCCATCGGCATCTACGTGTCGCTGCTGAAGAAGCGGGCCACCGGCCCGATCGAACCGCTCGTCAACAACATGTCGACGGCGGTCGAGTCGCTCTCCAAGCTCGTCGAGGAACTGCTCGAGATCTCGCGCCTCGACTCCGGCTCGATCCAGCCCAAGGTCGACCAGATGGTGCTCGACGAGACCTTTTCGCTGCTCGAGCAGGAGTTCACTCCGCTGGCGGCCTCCAAGAGCCTTTCGCTCCGCGTGCGCCGCTGCGGCTTCGCGATCGACAGTGATCCTCTGCTGCTGCAGCGCGTGATCCGCAACCTGCTCGCGAACGCGATCCGCTACACGCAGCGTGGCGGCGTGCTGCTCGCGGCGCGTCCGCGCGGCGGGCTGATCAGCGTGGAAGTGTGGGACACGGGCCCGGGCATCAAGCAGCTCGAGCTGGACCGCATCTTCGAGGAGTTCTACCGGGGAGAGAGTTCGAAGACCGAGAACAGCGGGACCGGCTTCGGCCTCGGCCTGTCGATCGTCAAGCGAATCTGCGGCCTGCTCGGGCATCCGCTGATCGTCACGACGCGCCCCGGGACCGGCACCGTCTTCCGCGTCGAGGTGCCGCTGTCGACGACGCCGGTGCGCGCCAAGCGAACGGCGCCGGAAACCGTCGACATGGTGATCCGGTCGCTCGAGGGCCACACCTTGGTCGTCCTCGAGGACAACGCCGAGATCCTGAACAGCCTGACGCGCCTGATCCGCTCGTGGGGCGCGGAAGTGGTGCCGTCGACCGGTTTCAACGCGCAGCTGATCAAGCGCATCAGCATGCACGAGCGCATCGACGGCATCCTCGCGGACCACAACCTCGGCCCGCATTCGATCAGCGGCGTCGAGTCGGTCTTCCGTATCCGCGAGCTGGTCGGATTCCCGGTGCCTGCGGTCATGCTCACGGCCGTCCAGGGTGCGGACGTCGTCGCCGACTTCCAGCGCGCGATGCTCGCGCGCATGGAACTCAATCCGACGATGGTCTCCGCGATCGCGCGCAGCCGCAACGAGGAACCGCCGGTGCTGCAGAAGCCGACCACGGCGGCGGTGCTGAATGCGACGCTGGCGGAAGTCCTGGGACTCACCACGCTGCCGATGGTGCGCGGCGCGGCCGAAGAATCCGGCGCGACCGCCGTGAGCAGGGAAACCGCGGCTCCGCGGCAGCCAGGCTAGCCGATGTCGTAGCCGTGCCGCCGTGCGGCGAGCAGGGCTTCGGTCCGGTTGGACGCGTTGAACGCGCGGTAGATCGCCGTGACGTGCGTCTTCACCGTGCCTTCCGACAGTCCGAGTTCGCGGCAGATGATCTTGATCGGCGCGCCGCGCGCGAGCAGCTGCAGCACCTGTTCCTGGCGTTCGGTCAGTTCGACGCGCCCCGCGCCTCCCTCGCGCGAGCGCTCCGGCGTGCCGATCATGGACACCCGGTTCACTTCGTCGAGGAGGTCGGCGGGAATGTAGACGCCGCCCGACAGCACGAACTTCACCGCGGCCAGCAGCGTGTCCGAGGCCATCGACTTCGGCACGAAACCGGCCGCTCCGAGCTGCAGCACGCGCATCACGTTGCGCGGGTCCTGCTGCCCGGACAGCACGAGGATCTTGAGTTCCGGCGAATGCGCGACCATCGACTCGAGCAGCGAAGTGCCCGAGACCCCCGGCATGCCGAGGTCGAGCACGACCAGGTCCAGATCGGGATGCTGGTTCAGCATCTCCATCCCGCCCTCCGCGGTCCGCGTGGTCAGGACCTCGGCCCCCGGGTCGAGGTCCAGGAACAGGACGCTGAGGGCATCGGTGATCAACGAGTGATCGTCGACGACCAGGATTTTCATGTGGTTGTAGTGGGCGCTGGGCGCCTGAGCCGGATCGCCACATTGTAGACCGGCGCCGTGGCGTGCCGGCAACCGGCCGTCCGGCGCGGCATCACGCCGGCTGCGGGCGTACGGCAGCGGCCGCCAGCTTGGCCCGCTCGCGCGCCTGCGCGACGGTCTCCCCGCGCGCCAGCGCCACGCCCATGCGCCGCTTGCGGAACGATTCCGGCTTGCCGAACAGCCGGACGTCGGCACCCGGGATCGCCATCGCGTCGGCCAGGCCCGCGAAGCGCATCGGTCCGGCATCGTGGCCGCCGTAGATCACGGCGCTTGCGCCCGGGTTGCGCAGCGATGGGTCTACCGGCAGTCCGAGCAGGGCCCGCGCGTGCAGTTCGAATTCGCTCTGCCACTGGGTGGCCATCGTCACCATGCCGGTGTCGTGCGGCCGCGGGCTGACCTCGGAAAACCAGACCTGCTCGCCCTTGACGAAGAGTTCGACGCCGAAGATGCCTGTGCCGCCGAGTTCGCTCGTCACCTGGTCGGCGATGGCGCGGGTCCGCCGCAGCGCGACCTCGCTCATCGGATGGGGCTGCCAGCTCTCGACGTAGTCGCCGGCGACCTGGATGTGGCCGATCGGTTCGCAGAAGTGAGTGGCGAGCGCGCCGTCGGTCCCAAGGGCGCGCACCGTGAGCTGGGTGATCTCGTAGTCGAAGTCGATGAAGCCCTCGACGATCACGCGCCCGAGCGCGACCCGGCCGCCGGCGTTCGCGTAGGTCCATGCCGCGTCGATCTGGTCGGCGCGATCGATCCGGCTCTGGCCCTTGCCGGACGACGACATCACGGGCTTGATCACGCACGGCAATCCGATCTCGCCCACCGCCGCATGCAGTTCATCGAGCGAACTGGCGAACCGGTACGGCGAGGTGGGTAGCTTCAATTCCTCGGCGGCGAGCCGGCGGATGCCTTCCCGGTTCATCGTCAGTTGCGCCGCACGGGCGGTCGGCACCACCCGCGCAAGGCCGGCGCGCTCGATCTGCACCAGGGCGTCGGTCGCGATGGCCTCGATCTCCGGCACCACGATGGCAGGGCGCTCCTGCTCGACCAGCGCCCGCAGCGCCGTCGGGTCGGCCATGTTCAGGACGTGCGCGCGATGCGCCACCTGGTGGCCGGGCGCGTTCGGATAGCGGTCGGCGGCGATCACCTCGACGCCGAGCCGCTGCAGGGCGATGACGACTTCCTTCCCGAGTTCGCCGGCGCCGAGCAGCAGGACCTTGACGGCGGCGGGAGAGAGCGGGGTTCCAAGCGTTGGCGGCCAGGGGTGCATGGTCATGCGGCGAATGAAGTGGGCATCGGGGCGCGGCGGGTGCGGCAAGGTTAATCGATGTCAAGACCGGGCAGATGCGCCGGCCTGCGCTTGCCATGCGTCAACGGCGCCGCGGGCGGCTCCGGCACAGTGGTCCCTGCGGATGAAACCCGCCTGACGGGGGCCTGGGGCAGCATGAAGGAAACGCAACTGAAGGTACGCCTTGCCGTGGCGAGCGGGCTGGGCGCGCTGGGTCTGGCGACGCTGGTCGCTTGCTCGACGGATTCGACCGTCGCGCAGTCGGCGGTCGTCACATCGGCGGCGCGCGTGGGGTCCGGGCAGTGCGCGACCTGCCACCGCGACGAGGCGAAGACCTGGAAGGACACCTATCACGCCAAGGTCGCGCAGCCGCCGCACGAGGCCCTGGTCAGGGAAGCGAAGCAGTACTGGGACATGGACGGCAAGGGCAACGCGGGGCCGACGAAGGGAAATGTCGACGGGAAGGGCTATGGGCTGGCCGACGTGCAACTGGTCGTCGGAACCCGCTGGAAACAGCGCTTCCTGGTGAAGAACGAGGCGACGGGCCACCATCAGTTCCTCGACAAGCAGTGGAACAGCTACACGCGGCGGTGGGAGGAGTACGCGAACCTGGACGATTGGGAGGGGGCCTGCGCGACCTGCCACCCGCCCGCAGACAAGCCGGGATCGTCCGCGGTCGTGGACCGTCCGGGCGTCTCGTCCGGAGACCTGTAACCCGGCGCGCTGCGCGACCCAAAAACAAAAGCCGGCGTGCGCCGGCTTTCTTTGGTCGGGCACAGGCGCCCTACATCGCCTGGATCCACTTGACGACCGCCGTGAGGTCGGCGTCGGATCCGGCCTGCTTCGGGTGTCCCTTGCCTGCCTTCAGGTTGGCGACGATTTCCGCGTCGGGCTTGCCCTTCAGCTTCTTCGCGATGTCCTGATAGGACGGCCCCATTTTCTTCTTGTCGACGGCGTGGCACTTGTTGCAGCCCGACTTCTCCGCCAGATCGGCGCTCGCCTGCGCCGTGCCGGCCATCAGCAGCCCCGCGGCAGCTACAACGATTGCGACCTTCTTCATGTTGCTCCTCTCTGTTCAACGTTGACCCGCGGATCCGCCGGACGAGCCGGACACCGGCCGCGCGAGGCCGGCCGGTGCAGGAGGAATGCTAGGCGTGCGGCTGGAATGGGCGCTGAGCGCGATCAACAGTTCGGGCGACAAAAAAGCCGGCGCGGGGCCGGCTTTGGCAGTGCGGGACGGAACCCCGACTTACATCGCCAGGACCCACTTCACCAGGGCCTTGTTGTCGTCTTCGGACGACTTGACCTTCGGGTGGCCCTTGGCGGTGGTCAGCTTGCCGACCAGGTCGGCTTCCGCGGCTGCGTTGCCCTTGTACTTCTTGGCGACGTCCTTGAACGACGGCCCCATCTTCTTGGTATCGACCGCGTGGCAGGAGAGGCAGCCCGACTTCTTGGCCAGTTCCTCGTTCGCCTGGGCAACGCCAGCGGTGGACAGTCCGACGACGGCCATAACTGCAAACATCAAGGATTTCATGTGTTCTCCCCAGAAAAGCCGCTTTGCGGCACGAGATCCGGACCGCAATTCGCCGGCCCGCACGGAGTCTAACGGATCAGTTCGCAGCGGGTTGACGCGGGTCATCAAACGCGGGCGGGTCCCCGTAGACGGCTTCGGCTCGTCGTACGAAGGCGTCCACCATCTGGTTCGCCGCGTGGTCGATCAGCGGGCCGGCCAGCGTCTCGGCATGCAGGGCGAGCTCGTAGCGCAATGTGAAATCGACGCGGCAGCCGAGTCCGCCCAGCGGAGCCAGGCGCCACTCGCCGAAGAAGTGGCGGAATGAGCCGTCCTCCATGTGGATGGCCATCCACTCCGGCCGCCTCTTCTCGTTGCGCGTGGTCACGCGCACATGCAGTTCGCGGAACCCGACTTCGACGGTGGCAGCGACGACGTCGTCGCGGCGCTCGATCAGCCTGGTGCCGGTGCACCACGGCAGGAACTCAGGGTAGTGCTCGACCCCCTCGACCAGGTCGAACATCTGTTCGGCGCTGTAGGGCACCAGCGCGCTGCGGTGCATCTCTCGCATGCGGGAAGAAGGCGTTGCAAACGCCGCAAGCGTAGCGGACGGCCGCTCAGGTGATGCGGCGGCGCGACGCCACGGCGTCCTCGCGCTCGAGGTCTTCCAGTCGCGTGTCGATGTCGGCGATCGACGTGTCCAGTTCGGGCAGCAGCACGTCCTGCAGTGCCCGTACCCGGCGCACCGTGCGCCGGTATTCAGCGTGCAGCCGCGCCAGGTTGGTCGAGACGGCGGCGAGTTCAGCCAGGATGGGCGCCATGCGCCGGTGCGCGGTCCGGCACGCGGTGGCTTCCGGCGACGGGTGGACGGGCTGGCGGTTAGGGCCCACGCTGTCCGCCAGGCGGGAGGTAATCAGCGCGACTCCCAGCAATGACCTGCGCTCGATCGCGACGGGCTCGGCGGCAGGCACGACGGCGTACACCTGCAGGCCGTCGAGGCCATGCCGGCCGAGGGCGGCGTGCAGCGCGTGGCGGGCCTCTGCATCGAGGGCGCGCAGCGTCCGCATCAGGTCCCGCTGACGCCGCGTTTCGCGCAGCATCTCGCCCG
The DNA here is from genome assembly GCA_029883565.1 of Burkholderiaceae bacterium. Classification (GTDB taxonomy): domain Bacteria; phylum Pseudomonadota; class Gammaproteobacteria; order Burkholderiales; family Burkholderiaceae_F; genus JAOUJD01. Next base: position 2,126 of record JAOUJD010000107.1, on the reverse strand, counting down.
CCAGCAGCAGGCACTTCTCGTCCAGGAACGCCGAGCCCTCGCGCATGGTCCGGCGCTCGTCGCCGAGCGCGATCAGCAGGCTGCGCGTCGGCGTCAGTTCGTTCATGCCGCCGCTTCCTCGCCCTGGCCGGCGGCGATGTGCTCGGCGATCTGCCGGTCCGACAGCCGCGTGAGTTCGCCGGGCGGAAGGGTGCGCAGCAGGACCCACCCGGCGTCCATGCTGTCTTCCAGCGAGCGCGGCTGCGCCTGCGAGATCAGGTGCTGCTCGAACTGCGCGCCGAACGCGAGATAGCGCCGGTCGGTTTCGGCGAGGCCGTCCTCGCCGACCACGCTCGCCAGCAGCCGGGCCTGCGTCGCGCGCGCATAGGCGGCGTAGAGCTGGCTCGATAGCGCCGGATGATCGGCATGCGTGTGGCCCTCGCCGGTACCGTCCTTCATCAGACGCGACAGGCTCGGCAGCACGTTGACCGGGGGATAGATGCCCGCGCGATCGAGTTCGCGCGACAGCACGATCTGCCCCTCCGTGATGTAGCCGGACAGGTCCGGAATCGGATGGCCGATGTCGTCGGACGGCATCGTCAGGATCGGCAGCTGGGTCAGCGTGCCTTTGGCGCCGTGCAGGCACCCCGCGCGTTCGTACAGCGTCGCGAGGTCCGAGTACATGTACCCGGGGTAGCCCTTGCGGCCCGGCACCTCGCCCTTCGCGCCGGCCACTTCGCGCAGCGCCTCGCAGTAGTTGGTCAGGTCGGTGATGATCACCAGCACGTGCTTGTCGCACTCGAACGCGAGGTACTCGGCCGCGGTCAGAGCGAAGCGCGGCGTCAGCAGGCGCTGGGTCGACGAATCGCTCGCGAGGTTCAGGAACAGCGCGCTGCGTTCGAGCGCGCCTGACTGCTCGAGCGAGCGCCGGAAGTATTCCGCCGTGGTCTGCGGCACGCCGATGCCGGCGAAGATGATCGCGAAGTCCCCGGCCTCGTCGCCGCGCAGGCGGGCGTTGCCAGCGATTTCGACGGCGATGCGGTCGTGCGGCAGTCCGCCCCCGGAGAAGATCGGGAGCTTCTGGCCGCGGACCAGCGAGTTCATCAGGTCGATCGCGGAGATCCCCGTTTCGATGAAGGCGCGCGGCGTGGCCCGCGTCACGGGATTCAGCGGCACGCCGTCGACGCGCAGCCGCCGCTTGACCGCGAGCGGCGGGCCGCCGTCGATGACCTGTCCGACCCCGTTGAAGACACGGCCGAGCAGCCCGGGTCCGACCCCGAACTCGATGGGTTCGCCGAGGAACCGGATCACGGTTCCCTCGAGCGCGAGGCCGCTGGCGGGCTCCAGCATCTCGATCGTCACCAGGGTCTCGTCGAGCGCCGCGACGCGGCCCAGCCGCGGCGCGCCGTCGGGCCCCGAAACCGTCACCGCCTCGTTCAGACCGACGTCGAGCGTGCGGTGCATGAAGAGCAGCGGCCCCTCGAGCCGTACGGCGGCGTCGTGCACCGTGACCCTAGGCTGCATGCGTCTCCTCCGTGGCCGGGGCGAGCGCCGCGAACGCCTGCTCGATGCGCGCTTCCAGCGCCGCGAACTCGTCGAGCGAGTCCTCCCCGATGTCTTCCGACATGCGCGACAGCGGACGCATGACGTCGAGCGCGGCGATCTGCTCCGGCGTGACGCCGCGGCCGGCGGCCGCGCCGGCGAGTTCGATGAAGTGGGCGATCAGCCGCATCATGCGGGCCTGCCTGGCGGGACTGCACGTGCGATCGATCGGCGAGAACGCCGACTGCCGCAGGAAGGCTTCGTTGACCAGTTCGGCCGCGAGCAGTGTCAGTCGCTGGCGCGCGGGCAGCGCATCCTTGCCGATGATGCGTGCCATCCGCTCGAGCCGCGCCTGCTCGTCGAGCAGAGTCAGGAACTGGCGCCGCAGCTCGAGCCATTCGTTCTCGCCGCTGGCGCGTCGCGCGCGCGACGTCGGCACGTCGGCGTAGCGCTTGAGCCACCACACCGCGAGATCGAGCGCGTCTTCCGAATACGATTGCAACGGGTTGACGGCCGGATAGAAGCGCGCCTGGGCACGCTTGGGGTCGAGCGCCCAGAAGCTGCGCACGTAACGCTTGGTGTGGCTGGTGACTGGCTCTGAAAAG
>JAOUJD010000106.1 GCA_029883565.1 Burkholderiaceae bacterium | reverse complement strand
TGTTATGCGGCAAGTGAGTTGCGAAAGCAAGCCGGGTGGCCGGCAGTGGTTCTTCCGCGGCCGGCGGCCGAAATGCCAGACGACGCAGCTGACCCGCTCAGGCTCCGGCCCTCGGATAAAATCGCGCTTTCCAGCGCACTCGATCACCGCAGTCGCGCGCACGGCGTGCGCCGGCCGTGGCGGCTTCCAGCGCACGGAGCCCGGCGTGTCAGAAGTCCAGCGGTCTGAATCCGATCCTCGCCAGTTCTTTGTCCACGGCATCACGACCGAGGGGCGTCCGTTCCGCCCGAGCGACTGGGCCGAGCGGCTGGCCGGCGTGCTGTCGTGTTACCGGCCGGGGGGTATCGCGTCGGGCCGCGACGCATTCATCGGCTACTCGCCCTACGTGCGTCCGATGGTGGTCGACGGCGTGAAGTGCGTGCTGGTGGATGAACGACTGCGCGCGGTTGAGCGCATGGCATTCGACTTCGTGATGAACTTCGCAAGGGACAACGGGCTGCCGGTGTACGAGGCACGCGCCCTGCCCGACGGATCGTCGGTGCCGGATCCCGGGCGGCCCCGGGCAACTTGAGGAGCGGCGCCCGAAAAAGCAAAACGCGGGACGGTGCCCCGCGTTGCTGGAACCACTGTGGCGACGCCGCCATGGAGCGCGGCCGTCGCGTCAAGTCGCTGCCTTCAGGCCATCGACTTGATGGCTGCCGCCAGGCGGCTCTTGTTGCGGGCCGCCGTGTTCTTGTGGACGACCTTCTTGTCGGCGATCGAGTCGATCACGCTGGTTGCCGATTGCAGGGTGGTTGCCGCTGCCTTCTTGTCGCCGGCCGCGATCGCCTTGCGGACAGACTTGATTGCCGTGCGCAGGCGCGAGCGCAAGGCGGCGTTGTGCGCGTTGCTCTCGGTCGACTGGCGTGCCCGCTTGCGGGCCTGTTTGCTGTTTGCCATTGTTCTCGATCGTCCTGGTGTCGATCGCCCGGTGTGTTAAGTGACGCGATGTGGAGCCGACGAAACTGCGTTTGATCGCCCGCGGGCGGGCGATCCGATCCGCCCATGCCAGCCAGAAATCGATGGGTCAGGGGCGGAAAAGCCCTAAACTATATCAAATCAAGCCCTTATCCACAATGCCGGGTCCGCATTTGCCTACCGTCCGCCCCCCGGCCCCGAAACGACCGGTTTGAACCTCTTCCGCGCCCTCGCCACTGTCAGCAGCCTGACCCTGCTGTCCCGCATCACCGGTCTCGCGCGCGACATGCTGATTTCACGCCTGTTCGGCGCAAGCGCCGAGACCGACGCCTTCAACGTCGCCTTTCGCCTTCCCAACCTGCTGCGCCGCATGTTCGCCGAGGGTGCGTTCCAGCAGGCGTTCGTGCCGATGCTGGCCGACGTGCGCGCCCACCAGGACGACACGCGGACGGGCCTGTTCGTCGGGCATGTTGCGTCCGCCCTGTTCTGGGTCCTGCTGGTCGTTTCCGTGCTCGGCGTGGTGGCGGCCCCCGTGCTCGTGTGGCTGGTGGCATCGGGACTCGCGCGCGATCCGTCGGCCTTCGACCTCGCAGCCACGATGACGCGATGGATGTTCCCGTACATCCTGTTCATGTCACTCGTCGCGCTTGCGGCTGGCGTCCTGAATACCTGGAAGCGGTTTGCGGTTCCGGCCTTCACGCCGGTGCTGCTGAACGTCTCCTTCATAGCCTGCGCGCTGTGGCTGGCGCCGCGCCTCGAGCATCCCATCATGGCGCTCGCTTTCGCCGTGGTCATCGGCGGGGTTCTGCAGCTGGCTCTGCAGTGGACGGCGCTGCTGCGGACGGGAATCGCCGTTCGCTTCGCCGGTCCGCGCGAGGCCTTCCGCGATCCGCGGGTCGGTCAGGTCGCGCGGCTGATGCTGCCGGCGATCTTTGCCGTCTCGGTGGCGCAGATCAGCATCATCATCAATACGAACATCGCGTCGCACCTGGTTTCAGGCAGCGTGACCTGGCTGGCGTTCGCCGACCGTCTGATGGAATTTCCCACGGCACTGCTTGGCGTCGCCCTGGGCACCGTGCTGCTCCCGAACCTGTCGGCGGCCTTCGCCGAGAAGCGGGCGGACGACTATGCGCGGCTGCTCGACTGGGGTCTGCGACTGGCCTTCCTGCTGGCGCTGCCGGCGGCCGTCGGGCTGGGGCTCACCGCGGAGGGCATCGTCACCGTCCTGTTCCAGGGACGAGAGTTCAGCGCATTCGACGTGAAACAGACGTCGGTGGCGGTGGTCGGGTACGCGATCGGCCTGATCGGGCTGATCGGCGTGAAGATCCTCGCTCCCGGGTTCTATGCCCAGAAGGACATCCGCACGCCGGTGAAGATTGCGGTGGCAGTGCTGATCGCCACGCAGCTCGCCAACCTTGCGCTGGTGCCGTGGCTGGCGCATGCGGGGCTGGCAGTGTCGGTGAGTCTCGGCGCGTGCGCCAACGCTGCAGCGCTGTTCATCGGGCTGAAGCGGCGCGGCCTGTATCGGCCGCAGGCGCAGTGGGGCACTTTCCTGCTGCGTCTGCTGGTGGCGCTGGCCGTCCTGGCGACGGTTCTGTGGGCCGCGCAGCGACCGCTCGACTGGAGCGCGCTGCAGGCAGCGCCATGGCAGCGGGCAGGCTGGCTCGCGCTCGTCATCGGCGCCGGGACGGCTGCGTATTTCACTGCTCTGGCGCTGCTCGGCTTTCGTCCCCGCGACTTCCGGCACCGGGCCTAGCGCTGCGCTGCGCCGGGCTACGACACGCGCTCTGCCTGCAGGGCGAGCTGCTCGACGCGTTCAGCGACCTCCCGCTTGTAGCCCAGCGCGAAGAACACTTCGGCCATCAGGAAGATCGGCGCGATGAAGATCTGGAAGGAGTTGTCCAGCAGCGCCGGGCGGCGGCCTTCGAAGGCGTGGCCGACAAGCTGCAGGATCCAGCCCGCGACGAACGCGATGCCGAACACCGCCAGTGCGACCGTCGGGCCAAGGGTGCAGATGCGGTTCGCAGCGATGAGCAGCACGGCCGTGAACAGCGTCATCGCCACCGCGAGCACCGCGTCCAGGCGAAAGTAGTACGCGAGCACGACGAGCGCGAGCACGCTGGAGGCCGAGATGGACACGTCGCCGAGCGGCACGCGCACGAGCCCGAGCAGCACGAACAGCGAGAACATGATCAACGGCACGCCGAAGAAATGCGTCAGCTTGTTCTTCGGGTTCCGGTGGTACCGCAGGTAGAACGACATCTGTTCTTCGAGCGTCTTCATCGCGGCACCTCGGCAGGTGATGGCCGGATTCTAGGAGCGCCGGGCCGGAGGTCAATCGCCGTCCGGCGGGCTGCGGCGCCAATGAAAACGCCGCCCGCGGGCGGCGTCGGTACCGGTCCCTGCCGTCGCTAGCCGAGCTGCTTCAGCATCGTGTCGGCATCGCTGACCTCGAACTTGCCCGGCCCCTCCACGTTGATGGACTTGACCACGCCATTGTCGACGAGCATCGAGAAGCGCTGCGACCGGATGCCCATTCCGCGCGCCGTCAGGTCGAGTTCGAGCCCCAGTTTCTTCGTGTATTCCGCCGACCCGTCGGCCATCATCCGAACCTTGCTGCCGGACTTCTGGTCGCGCCCCCAGGCGCCCATGACGAAGGGGTCGTTGACCGACAGGCACCAGATCTCGTCGACGCCCTTGGCCTTCAGGGCGCCGTACTTCTCCACGTAGCCGGGGACGTGCTTCGCCGAGCATGTCGGCGTGAAGGCGCCGGGAAGGCCGAAGATCACGATCTTCCTGCCCTTTGCGAGGTCGCCGACGTTGAAGGTGTTGGGGCCGAGCGCGCAACCTTCCGTTTCGACGTCGATGAATTCCTGCAGTTGGCCCTCGGGCAGGCGGTCGCCGACCTTGATCGTCATGACGTTCCTCTTTTTCTTGCGATGGAAAGCAAAAAGTCTAGCAAGCCGCAGGCGCTCGACGCGCCTTCCCCTTGCGGGGCGAAGGGACGGTGCCGCATCAGGGTGTTCCCTCAGTCGCCCAGCGCGACGCCTTCGCGCCGCGGGTCGGCTCCCCCGGCCCAGCCGGGGCGGCCGTCGGGCAGGCGCACGCGCACGATCCCCTGCAGGCCGCTGCCCATGTCGATCTCGCGTACGTTGTGGCCGCGTGCCTTCAGGCCGTCGACGAGTGCGCTGCTCACGCGGCCTTTCTCGACTTCCGTCGGGCCGTTGCGCGAGCCGAAGTTCGGCAGCGAAATCGCCTGCTGCACGTCGAGGTTCCAGTCCATGATGCCGACCAGAGTTTTCGCGACGTAGCCGATGATCTGCGAGCCGCCCGGTGAACCAACCGTCGCCAGCAGTTGCCCCGAAACCTTGTCGAATACGAGCGTGGGTGCCATCGAACTGCGCGGACGCTTGCCGGGCTGCACCCGGTTCGCCACCGGCAGTCCGTCAGCCTGCGGCACGAAGGAGAAGTCGGTCAGCTGGTTGTTCAGCAGGAAGCCGCGCACCATCAGGCGGGAGCCGAACACGTCCTCGATCGTGGTCGTCATCGACAACGCATTGCCGAAACCGTCGACCACCGAGATGTGCGAGGTCGATGTCTTGGGCGGCGACAAGTCCGGCGCGAAGGCGGTCTTCGTCCCGGGCGGTTCGCCGGGCCTGGCGGTGCCCATGCTGCGGTCGCCGATCAGCTGGGCACGCTGCCTCAGGTAGGCCGGGTCGATCAGGCCGGCGACGTTGACGGGAACGAAGTCGCTGTCGGCCAGGTACAGCGCGCGGTCGGCGAATGCCAGTCGACCGGCCTCGGCGAAGAGGTGGACCGCATCCGGCTGCGGCTCCAGCGTGCCGTTCAGGGTGACCGGTGGCGTGACGCTGATGTTGCGCACCGAGAAGATGCCGAGCATCTGCGCCACGGCGACGCCGCCGGACGACGGCGGCGGCATGCCGCACACGCGCCACTGCTTGTAGTCGCTGCAGATCGCCTCGCGGGCCTTGACCTCGTACGCCGCGAAGTCGGTTTCCGCCAGTCCACCGGCGTTCCCGTGCGAGCGCACTGCCTTGACGATGTCCGCGGCGATCGGGCCCTTGTAGAAGGCATCGGCACCGCCGGCCTGGATCGCCCGCAGCGTCGCCGCATACGCCGGATTGCGCATGACCGTGCCGACCGCCTTCGGCGTGCCGTCGGGCTGATAGAAATAATCGGCCGCCGCTGCATCCGACTTCAGATACTTCTCCGCGGCAAGCTGCATGTTGAGCCGCGGCGACATCGCGAAACCGTTGTCGGCCAGCCGGAGCGCGGGCTCGAACAGGCGTGCCCACGGCAGCTTGCCGTGCTGCCTGTGCGCGACCTCCAGCAGGCGCACTGCGCCGGGAGTCCCGACCGAGCGGCCGCCGACCACCGCGTCGTAGAACGGCATCGCCTTGCCGTCCGGCAGGAGGAAGAGCTTCTCGTCCGCCGCCATGGGTGCGGTCTCGCGCGCGTCATACGCGGCCACGCGCTTGCCGTCCCAGTGCATCAGGAACGCGCCGCCGCCGAGCCCCGAACTCTGCGGCTCGACCAGGCCGAGGACCAGCTGGATCGCGATGGCGGCGTCTACCGCGCTGCCCCCGGCGCGCAGGATCTCGCGCCCCGCTTCGGTCGCGAGAGGGTTCGCGGAGGCCGCCATGTGCCGCGCTGCCGTGACCGTCGAGAGCCCGGCGCGGAACGCGGACGATGCTTCCGGCTGGGAAGGTCGATCGGTCGGTGGCGTGGAGCAGCCCGCGAGGAGGGCGGCGACGGATGCCGCGGCAGTGCAGCAGCGAAGGACATGGGCGGTCATGAGCGAAGCCTCCTGAGGGCGCAAGCGGGCAACCGCGACTGCGACTCCCGCTCGAGCCGGTTACCTGATCACTTGGGCTGCAGGCGAATGGCGCCGTCGAGCCGGATCGTTTCGCCGTTGAGCATCACGTTCTCGATGATGTGCCGGGCGAGCGCCGCGTACTCCTCGGGTCTGCCGAGTCTTGAGGGGAAGGGCACCTGCTTGCCGAGCGAGTCCTGCACCTCCTGTGGCATCCCCAGCAGCATCGGGGTGGCGAAGATGCCCGGCGCAATGGTGCAGCAACGGATGCCGCTGCGCGACAGGTCACGCGCGATCGGCAGCGTCATGCCGACGATGCCGCCCTTCGAGGCGGAGTAGGCTGCCTGACCGATCTGCCCGTCGAAGGCCGCGACCGACGCAGTGTTGACGAGGACGCCGCGCTCGCCGTCGGCCGTGGGATCGAGTTTCGACATCGCCGCGGCCGCCAGGCGGATCATGTTGAACGATCCGATCAGGTTGATCGTGATGACGCGGGCGAACGAGGCCAGCGCGTGGGGACCGTCCTTGCCCACGGTCTTCTCGCCGATCGCGATGCCGGCGCAGTTGACGAGGCCGCGCAGCGTGCCGAGCGCGCCTGCCGCGCCGACCGCGGACTGCGCGTCCGCTTCGCTCGTGACGTCGCACTTGACGAAGCGGGCGGCGGTGCCGAGTTCGCGCGCCAGGGCCTCGCCCTTGTCGGCCTGGACATCCGCGATGACGACCTTGCCCCCGTGCTCCGCGAGCATGCGCGTGGTCGCGCCGCCGAGGCCGGACGCGCCGCCCGTGACGATGAAGACGTTGTCCTTGATCTGCATGGAATCCCTCCCTGGTAGGGGAAGGATTCTAGAGGAGCAGCGGCGGGAAGCCCTTCAGCGGAACGTGCAGCGGGCGGAGACTGCCATGCTGACGCCGGTGTTGCCCGTGATCGCTGCCTGCCGGGCGCGCAGCCGGACTATTGGCGCGATGCAGGACTCGGCGTCGAGGCCGGTGAGCGACAGCGCATCGCGCATCAGGTCCGAGTGCAGGCCGAACGCGTAGTGCGGCCTGGAGTACCTGCCATCCACGTTCTCGGCTGGCTTGTATTCGTAGAGACCGAGGGACTTGAACAGCCCGCGCTTGTAGGCGTAGGGATCGATCGGCTTCTCTGCCGTCGTGTGCAGGTCGACCGCTTCGTCCGGGTGCCGCTTGATGCCGTCATGGGTAGCCGACCACGCGGACGGGTCGACGTTCAGCTGCGCGGCGGCTGGGGCAGCGCCCAGCAGGACCGCGAGCACGCCAAGGCAGAACTTCGTCGACCTGCGCAGCATCGGGGACTCGACACGTAAATCTCCATTTACAGTACGGTCGTATGAGGTAAGCGGCAAGCAGCCAATTGGACGATCTTCGGGGGATACGACCCCGGGGGACGTCCCGGCGCCCGGGCGGAGGGGACATGAGTCAGCAGGGTCGTGAATTGCTCCACGGCTTGAAAAGCTTCGAAAAGGGCAAGATCGTCAGCGCTCGCGAAGCGGTTCAACTCGTCCATGACGGCGACACCGTGGCGACGACCGGTTTCGTCGGCATCGGGTTTCCGGAGAACATCGCGGTGGCCCTCGAGCAGCGCTTCCTCGAGTCGAGCGAAAAGGACCCGGACGGCATCGGCAGACCGGAGGGGCTGACGCTGGTGTACGCGGCGGGGCAGGGCGACGGCAAGGAACGCGGGCTCAACCATCTCGGCCACGAGGGGCTGGTCCGGCGCGTGATCGGCGGGCACTGGGGACTCGTCCCCAAGCTGCAGGCGCTCGCGGTCGCCAACCGGATCGAGGCCTACAACCTCCCGCAGGGCGTGATCACGCACCTGTTTCGCGACATCGCGGCGGGCAAGCCCGGGCACCTGACCCGCATCGGGCTCGGCACTTTCGTCGACCCGCGCCATGGCGGCGGCAGGATCAACCAGCGCACCACCGCGGACATCGTCGAACTGATGACGATCGGTGGCGAGGAGTACCTCTTCTACAAGACGTTCCCGATCAACATCGGCATCGTGCGCGGCACGACCGCGGACCCCGACGGCAACATCACCATGGAGCGCGAGGCGCTGACGCTCGAAGGGCTGGCGATCGCCATGGCGGCGCGCAATTCCGGGGGCATCGTGATCGTGCAGGTGGAGCGGATCGCGGACCGCGGCTCCCTCAACCCGCGCCACGTGAAGATCCCCGGGGTGCTGGTGGATTGCATCGTGGTGGCGGAAAGGCCCGAGTACCACATGCAGACCTTCGTCGAACAGTACAACCCGGGGTTTTCGGGCGAGATACGCGTGCCGGTCAGCTCGATCGCGCCAATGGCGATGAGCGAGCGCAAGATCATCGCCCGGCGGGCGGCGCTCGAGCTGAAGGCCAACAGCGTCGTGAACCTCGGCATCGGCATGCCGGAAGGCGTGGCCGGCGTGGCCACCGAGGAGAAGGTCATCGACCTGCTGACCTTGACGGCCGAGCCGGGCGTGGTCGGCGGGATACCGGCCTCGGGCCTGAACTTCGGCGCGGCGGTGAACACCCAGGCGATCATCGACCAGCCCTACCAGTTCGACTTCTACGATGGCGGCGGTCTGGACCTCGCGTTTCTCGGGCTGGCGCAGGCCGATCGCGAGGGCAACCTCAACGTCAGCAAGTTCGGGCCGCGCCTGGCCGGGGCAGGCGGCTTCATCAACATCTCGCAGTCGGCGAAGAGCGTGGTCTTCGTCGGTACCTTCACGGCCGGCGACCTGCAGGTGGTCGTGGACGACGGCCGCCTGAAGCTGCTCAACGACATCGGCCCGAAGAAGTTCGTGCGGGCAGTAGAGCATCGGACCTTCGCCGCCAGCGAGGCGGTGCGGCGCGGGCAACCGGTGCTGTACGTCACCGAGCGCTGCGTGTTCCGCCTTGTCCCGGACGGTCTCGAGCTGATCGAGGTCGCGCC
>JAOUJD010000105.1 GCA_029883565.1 Burkholderiaceae bacterium | reverse complement strand
GCTCATCAGTCCGGTGCCGCGCGTCAGCGTCATGAATTCACCCTGGAAGCCGATCAGGCCGCGCGCCGGGATGCGGTACTCCAGCCGGACCCGTCCCTTGCCGTCGGGCTGCATGTCCTGCAGGTCCCCCTTGCGACGCCCGAGCTCCTCCATGATCGCGCCCTGGTTCACTTCCTCGACGTCGACCGTGAGCATCTCGTACGGCTCCAGCCTCTGCCCATCGACGTCCTTGTACAGGACGCGGGGGCGCGACACCGCGAGTTCGTAGCCTTCGCGCCGCATGTTCTCGATCAGGATGGTCAGGTGCAGCTCGCCGCGGCCTGCCACCTCGAACACCGTCTCGTCTTCGGTCTCGCGCATGCGCATCGCCACGTTGGACTTCAGCTCGCGCTCGAGCCGTTCGCGGATCTGCCTGCTGGTGACGTACTTGCCCTCGCGGCCCGCCAGCGGCGACGTGTTGACCTGGAAGTTCATGGTCAGCGTCGGTTCGTCCACCTTCAGCAGCGGCAGCGCATCCGGCATGTCGGGCGGGCACAGGGTGCACCCGATGCCGATGTCCTCCAGCCCGTTGATGAGCACGATGTCGCCCGCGATGGCCTCGTCCGCCAGGCGCCGTTCGAGTCCCTCGAACGTCAGCACCTGGTTGATCTTGCCGCGCGTGGTCGGCGCGTTCTGTCCGCCCTCGGGGCCGTGCAGCACCAGCACCTCCTGCCCGGGCCGCAGCCGGCCGCGGCTGATGCGGCCGATGCCGATCTTGCCGACGTAGCTCGAATAGTCGAGCGAGCAGATCTGCAGCTGCAGGGGACCGTCGGGATCGTCGTCGCGCACGCGCACATGCTTCAGGATCGCCTCGAACAGCGGTCGCAGGTCGCCGCTGCGCACGTCGGACGTGGATCCCGCGTAGCCGTTGAGCGCGGAGGCGTAGATCACCGGGAAGTCGAGCTGCTCCTCGGTCGCGCCGAGCTTGTCGAACAGGTCGAAGGTGTGGTTGACCACCCAGTCGGGTCGCGCACCGGGCCGGTCGATCTTGTTGACCACCACGATCGGTTTCAGTCCCTGCGCCAGCGCCTTGCGGGTGACGAAGCGCGTCTGCGGCATCGGTCCCTCGACCGCATCGACCAGCAGCAGCACGCCGTCGACCATCGACAGCACGCGCTCGACCTCGCCGCCGAAGTCGGCGTGGCCCGGCGTGTCGACGATGTTGATGTGCGTGCCCTCGTAGTCGACCGCGCAGTTCTTCGCGAGGATGGTGATGCCACGCTCGCGCTCGAGGTCGTTCGAGTCCATCACCCGCTCGGCCACCTGCTGGTTGGCGCGGAATGTCCCCGACTGCTGCAGAAGCTTGTCCACCAGGGTGGTCTTGCCATGATCGACGTGGGCGATGATCGCCACGTTCCGGATAGCCCGTTTCATCAGACGCTCGTTTCGTTCGAAATCAGTCGTTCGGGCCCGACGACGCCCCACTCGTTGACGGTCGCCGTGCCCAGCAATTCGTTGTCCGCTCCATACACGCGCACGCGCTCTCCGCGGGGTTGCGCGTCGACCGCGAGCCGCTGTCCCTGCCGGAAGCGTTGCGCCAGGTCGGCGCTCAGGCCGACGCGAGGCAGCGACTCGAGCAGCTCGTCGACCGGCCGCAGCCGGCTCCTGCGCTCCTCCGGCCCCATGGCTTCCAGCATTGCCAGCTCGACCGCCCCGTCGAGCGTCAGCGGCCCGACCCGCACGCGTCGCAGCGCCGCCAGGTGGGCGCCGCAGCCCAGCGCCCGGCCGATGTCCTCGGCCAGCACGCGCACGTAGGTGCCCTTGCTGCAATCCACGTCCAGGACCAGCGTGTCGGCGTCCTGCTCGACCAGCTGCAGCCGATGAATCCGCACGCCGCGCGCGACCCGCTCCACCTCGATCCCGGCGCGCGCAAGCTCATAGAGCGGCCGCCCGTCGCGCTTGAGGGCCGAGTGCATCGGCGGCACCTGTTCGATCGCCCCGGTCAACTGCGCCAGGACCCGCTCCACCGCCCCGGACTCGATGACGACCGGCTTGCGTTCGACCGGTTCACCCTCCGCGTCGCCGGTCGTGGTCGCCACCCCGAGCCGCACCGTCGCGCGGTACGACTTGTCGGCGTCCAGCAGATCCGCCGAAAACTTGGTCGCTTCGCCCAGCATCACGGGCAGCAACCCGCTCGCCAGCGGGTCGAGCGTGCCCGTATGACCGGCCTTCCGCGCATCCAGCAGGCGCCGCGCAGCCTGCAGCGCCCGGTTCGATGTGATGCCGGTGGGCTTGTCGAGCAGCAGCACACCGTTGACGCGCTCGCCGCGCGGCTTGCTCATGGCATTCGCGGCCCTACTGCGACCGGTCCTTGTTCGCTTCGGCGATCAGGCGGTCGATCTCGATGCCGTGCTCGACCGACGCGTCGTGCACGAAGGTCAGGCGCGGAATCGTGTGGATCGACATTCGCTTGAACAGCAGCGAGTGGAAGTATCCCGCCTTCTCGTCGAGCACCTGCTGCGCGTTCGCGACCGGCGCGCCGAGCGTCGTGTAGTACACCTTTGCGTGCGCGTAGTCGGGCGACACCTCGACGCCGGTCAGCGTCACCAGCCCGGCCCGCTCCGTCGAGACTTCGCGCTGGATCATTTCCGCGAGGTCGCGCTGGATCTGGTCCGCCACCCGGAGCCCGCGACCCGGTTTCCTCGTTTGCCTCATTTTCGTTCGCCCTTGCGCTCACGAGACCGACTGGCCCCGCCAGCGATCCCTTGCCCACGATGCCGGCGAAAGCGGGTTCGCGCCTTCGCCGGGTTGGCTACAGGGTCCGCGCGACTTCCTGGACCTCGAAGATTTCCAGCTGGTCGCGCTCCTTGATGTCGTCGTATCCCTTCAGGCTCAGGCCGCACTCGAAGCCGGCCTTGACCTCCTTGACGTCATCCTTGAAGCGCTTGAGCGAATCGAGCTCGCCGGTCCAGATCACCACGTTGTCGCGCAGAAGGCGCGCGCTGGCGGTGCGCTTGACCACGCCGTCGACGACCATGCACCCGGCGACGGTGCCGACCTTGGGCACGCGGAAGATCTGCCGGATCTCGACCACGCCGAGCACCTGCTCGCGCTGCTCGGGCGCCAGCAGGCCGGACAGCGCTGCCTTCACCTCGTCGACGGCGTCGTAGATGATGTTGTAGTAGCGGATGTCGATACCGTTGCCCTCGGCGAGCTTGCGCGCCGACTGGTCGGCGCGCACGTTGAAGCCGATGACGACAGCCTTCGACGCGATTGCGAGGTTGATGTCGCTCTCCGTGATGCCGCCGACCTGCGCGTGCACCACCTGCACCTTGACCTCGCCGGTCGACAGTCTTGTCAGCGCGTGGGTCAGCGCCTCCTGCGAACCCTGGACGTCCGCCTTGATGATCAGCGGCAGGGTGCGCACGGCGCCCTCGCCGATGCCTTCGAACATGTTCTCGAGCTTGGCCGCCTGCTGCTTGGCGAGCTTGGTGTCGCGGAACTTGCCCTGGCGATACAGCGCGATCTCGCGCGCCTTGCGCTCGTCGCCGAGGACGATCAGCTCGTCGCCGGCCGCCGGCACGTCGGACAGGCCCTGGATCTCGACCGGGATCGACGGACCCGCCTCCTGGATCGGCTTGCCGGTTTCGTCGAGCATCGCGCGCACGCGCCCGAAGGCCGAGCCGGCGAGCACGACATCGCCCCGCTTCAGCGTGCCGCTCTGTACCAGGACCGTCGCGACCGGACCGCGGCCCTTGTCGAGCTGCGACTCGATGACGAGTCCCTTGGCGGGGCCGTCCTTCACCGCCTTCAGTTCGAGCACTTCCGCCTGCAGCAGCACGTTCTCGAGCAGGTCGTCCACGCCCTGCCCGGTCTTGGCCGACACCGGGATGAACGGCGACTCGCCGCCGTACTCCTCCGGCACGACCTCGTTGGCCACCAGTTCCTGCCTGACGCGGTCCGGGTTGGCTTCCGGCTTGTCGATCTTGTTCAGCGCGACCACGAGCGGCACGCCGGCCGCCTTCGCGTGCGCGATGGCCTCCTTGGTCTGCGGCATCACGCCGTCGTCGGCAGCGACGACCAGGATGACGATGTCCGTTGCCTTGGCGCCGCGCGCGCGCATCGCCGTGAAGGCCTCGTGGCCCGGTGTGTCCAGGAACGTGACGATGCCGCGCGGCGTCTTCACGTGATACGCGCCGATGTGCTGCGTGATTCCGCCGGCTTCGCCCGCCGCCACCTTGGTGCGGCGGATGTAGTCGAGCAGCGAGGTCTTGCCGTGGTCGACGTGACCCATGATGGTGACCACCGGCGGACGCGGCTCCTCGACCCGCACTTCCGTTCCCGCCGCCGCGCTCGTGCTCTCGACCAGCAGCGCCTCCGGATCGTCCAGCTTGGCCGCGACCGGGGTGTGGCCGAGCTCTCCCACGACGATCATCGCCGTGTCCTGGTCCAGCACCTGGTTGATCGTGACCATCTGGCCCAGCTTCATCAGGACCTTGATGACCTCGGCCGCCTTCACCGACATCTTGTGGGCGAGGTCGGCCACGGTGATCGTTTCCGGCACCGAGACCTCGCGCACGACGGGCTCGGACGGCATCGCCATCGCGCCGGCGCCGTCGTCGTGGCGGTCGTGCTTGCGATGGTGGCCCTTCGGGCCGCGCCAGCCGCCGGCGCCGCCGGAGGTATCGCCACGCGTCTTGAGGGCGCGCTTCTTCTGCTGCTCCTCGGACCAGCTGGATGCCAGCTTGCCGGACTTGACTTCCTTGACGCCCGGCTTCTTCTCTTCCTTCTTGTCGCCCTTGCTCTCGGTCTTCGCCGCCGGCTTGTGCAGCGTTCCGGCCGGCGCGGCAGGCGCGACCGGCTGGGGCGCCTGCAGCACCTTCTTCGGCGCGGACATCATGTTCTTGATCGCCGCGACCTCTTCCTCGACGGCCCGGCGCGCGCGCTCCTGCGCGTCCTGCGCGCGCTTGGCGGCCAGTTCGGCCTCCTTCTGGGCGCGCTCCGCCTTCTGCAGTTCCTCGGCTGCGGCCGCCTCGCGCGCCTGGGCGGCGACGACGTCCTCTTCCTGCTTCGACTGCGCCTCGGCCAGCTCGCGCTGGGCCTGCTCGGCCTTCTCGCGCGCCGCGGCCGTCTGCCGCGCCACCAGCTCGGCCTGGCGGCGGGCCTCCTCCTCGCGTTTCGCGAGTTCGGCCTCGTCGATCACCGGCGCCGCCGGGGCCGGGGCTTCCTGTGGCTGCTCGGCGACGGCCTCGTCGCGCTTGACGAACACGCGCTTCTTGCGCACTTCCACCTGGATGGTGCGCGCCTTGCCCGACGCGTCCGCCTGCTTGATCTCCGTGGTCTGCTTGCGCGTCAGCGTGATCTTCTTCTTCTCGGAGCCGCCCTCGCTCGCCCCGTGGGCCTTGCGCAGCGACTCCAGCAAGCGCGCCTTGTCGTCCTCGGAGAGCGAGTCAGATTCGGCCTTCTTGACGACCCCGGCCGCGCGTAACTGTTCGAGCAGCAACTGCGGCGGAACACGAAGTTCCGTCGCAAACTGGGCCACCGTGGTGCTTGCCATAGGGTTCCTTACTCCTGCTGTTGCCGGTCGCCGTCGCCGGCTCTCAAATTCGCTCGCCGCTTCACTTACTGAGCCTCATCCGCGAACCAGTGGGCGCGTGCCGCCATGATCAGCGTCTTGGCCCGCTCCTCGTCGATCCCTGTCATCTCGACCAGTTCGTCGACGGCAAGCTCGCCCAGGTCATCGCGCGTGCGGATCGAGTTCTCCGCCAGCCGCGCCGCCAGGTCGGCGTCCATGCCGTCGAGATCGAGCAGGTCCTTCTCGGCCTGCTCGAGGTTCTCCTCGCGCTTGATCGCCTCGGTCAGCAACGCGTTGCGCGCCCGCGTACGCAGTTCCTCGACGGTGTCCTCGTCGAACGCCTCGATCTCCAGCAGTTCGTTGACCGGAACGTAGGCGATCTCCTCGAGCGTCGAGAAGCCCTCGCCGATCAGGATGTTGGCGACCTCCTCGTCCACGTCCAGCTTCTCGACGAAGCCGGCGCGGATGGTGGCCTGCTCACCTTCCTGCTTCTGCGCCGATTCCTCGGCGGTCATGATGTTGATCTGCCAGCCCGTGAGCTCCGACGCCAGCCGCACGTTCTGCCCGCTGCGGCCGATGGCGATGGCGAGGTTGTCCTCGTCGACCACCACGTCCATCGCGTGCTTGTCCTCGTCGACGACGATCGAGCTGACGTTGGCCGGCGCCAGCGCGCCGATCACGAACTGCGCCGGATCGTCGGACCACAGGACGATGTCCACCCGTTCGCCGGCGAGCTCGTTGGTCACGGCCTGCACCCGCGAACCGCGCATGCCGACGCAGGTGCCGATCGGATCGATGCGACGGTCGTTGGTCCAGACGGCGATCTTGGCGCGCACGCCCGGATCGCGGGCCGCCGACTTGATGACCAGCAGTCCCTGCTCGATCTCCGGCACCTCGAACTCGAACAGCTTCATCAGGAACTCGGGCGACGTGCGCGACAGGATCACCTGCGGGCCGCGCGCCAGCCGGTCGATCTTCTGCACGAACGCGCGCACGCGGTCGCCGATGCGCAGGTTCTCCTTCGGGATCGTCTCGCTGCGCGGCAGCCGGGCCTCGACCTTGCCGATCTCGATGATCGCGTCGCCCTTGTCCATGCGCTTGATGGCCCCGCTGACGATCTGGTCGCCGCGCGCAAGGAAGTCGTTCAGGACCTGTTCGCGCTCGGCATCGCGGATCTTCTGCAGGATCACCTGCTTGGTGTCCTGCGCGAAGCGGCGACCCGTCGTCAGGTCCTGGCGCGGCAGCAGCTCCTCGATGTGCTCGTCGACCTCGATGTCCGCGATCTGCTCGCGCGCATCGGACAGGATCACATGGTGGCCCGGCTCCTGCAGGCCGGCCTCGTCGGGCACGACCTGCCACCGCCGGTACGCGTCGTACTCCCCGGTCTCGCGGTCGACCGATACCCGGATGTCCACGTCTTCCTCGGCGAACAGCTTCTTGGTGGCCGTGGCGAGCGCGGACTCGAGGGCGCCGAACACGACGTCCTTCGGAACGTTCTTCTCGCGCGCCAGCGCATCCACCAACAGCAGAATTTCTCGACTCATTGCTTCTTGCTCCTTGCGTTCGCCTCGGCGGATTCGGCTTCGGCTCCGCCCCCGCTCATGCCGCCCGTACCGCCGGTACCGCTTGTTCCACGAAAGTCCAGCTCCGGCACCAGCTTCGCCCTTACAACGTCGGCCAGCGCGAATTCGACGACGATCGGCGCCCGCTCAACCTTCTTGCCCGGCTTGCCGGCCTTCTTCGCCTTGCTTGCCGCCCCCGACCCCGGCCTGCGCGGTGCCGGATCGTCGGGCGACAGCTCGAAGCGCAACAGCTCGCCGCCCGGCTCGCCGCCGATTTCCAGCAAGCGCCCGCGCAGGCGCTTGCGCCCCGCGCTGGCGCCTTCGGCCGGTATCGCCTCGGCCAGCTGCACCTGCATTTCCGCGCCGACGAAGCGCGCAAAGTCCCGCGCCCTCTTCAGCGGCCGGTCGAGCCCCGGTGACGAGACCTCGAGCCGCTCGTAATCCACATCCTCGACGGCAAACAAGTGGCTCAACTGCCGGCTCACCCGCTCGCAGTCCTCGAGCCGTACTCCCTGCGGCGAATCCAGCGTCACCCGCAACAGGCCCGCCGCCAGGCGCTCGACGTCGACGAGTTCGTATCCCAGCCCTTCGACCGTGCGCTCGATCGTTTCGTACAGGTCCGCCCTGACTCCAGACATCGATCCAGCCATCGCCGCTCCAATGGGCGAAGGCCGCTTGCGCAAGCCGGAAATAAAAAATGGGCCCGAGAGCCCATCCGTTGAATTTCAACAGGCTTGCGGGCCGCTCGCCGCATCACGACGACCAACCGCGCACCCGGTGCCCAATTGCCGACGTTGACAAATGGACCCGCCCGGTAATCCGCCATTATAGGGGCGGACCCGCCCTCCAACAAGCGCGTAGGGCGAAGCGCCTAGTAGCCGCCGCGATTGGGCTTGCCGCGCTTGAACCTCGCCGGCCGGCCGTTGTTAGGCAGCCCGTGCCCGGCCGCGATGTAGTTCACGCTGCTGGTCATCGGATCCGGCTGCTTGGACGGGCGATTGCCCTGGGGCTTGCCCCGGCCCCGGTTCTGGCCCTGGCCCTGGCCTTGCCCCTGACCACGGCCCTGGCCCTGGCCCTGGCCCGGTCCGTAGGCCGGCATGCCGGAGCCCGAACTCATCGGGCCCGTGCCTGGCGCGTAGCCGCTGCCCATGCCCGGCTGACCGTAGCCCTGCCCCTGCCCGCGACCCTGACCCGGGCCGCGCCCCTGCCCCTGTGGCCGACCCTGGCCGCCCTTGCCGGGGCCCTTGCCGCGGCCCTTGCCCTGGTGCGGCTGGCCGCCGTTGCCCCGCTGACGCACCTCGTCGATGCCGATGCCGAGGTCGTGGATCCAGGCCTGCACCCATTCGGGCGCAAGTTCAAAGTAGCGCCCCCGCCCGACGCTGCGCGGCAGCTGGATCGCTCCGAACCGGATCCGGATCAGGCGGCTGACCGTCAGGCCGACAGCCTCGAAGATGCGCCGCACTTCGCGATTTCGCCCTTCGCTGATCACGACACGCACCCAGTGGTTGGCGCCGAGCCCGCCCGCGTCCTCGATCTTCGAGAACTTCGCCGGGCCGTCCTCCAGTTCCACACCTTCCAGCAGGCGACTGCGCTGCTCTTCGGTCAGCTCGCCGAGCAGGCGCACCGCGTACTCGC
>JAOUJD010000104.1 GCA_029883565.1 Burkholderiaceae bacterium | reverse complement strand
CGCTCCACTAGCGCGAGGCCTTACGGTCCCCCGCTTTCACCCTTAGGTCGTATGCGGTATTAGCCCGGCTTTCGCCGGGTTATCCCCCACTACTGGGCACGTTCCGATGCATTACTCACCCGTTCGCCACTCGCCACCAGGGTTGCCCCCGTGCTGCCGTTCGACTTGCATGTGTAAGGCATGCCGCCAGCGTTCAATCTGAGCCAGGATCAAACTCTTCAGTTCGATTCTGTGTGCTTGATTACTCTCGCTGGAATCGAGGACATCTTGACGATTTCCTCTTTTTCCATTGCGTGAGCACTTATGGTTTGAGCATTCCGCCGCGCTGATCGTGAGATCCCGATTCCCCAGATTGCTCTGCGGAATCACGCGCCGGATGCGCCCTCATTAAGCGCCCACACTTATCGGCTGTTTCGTTGTTAAAGAGCGTTGCTGCCGCGATCACATGCACCTCGTATTGCGGTGCAACGGTTCGCAAGCAGCGAAGAAGCGGAATTATGGGGCCCGGGAAAAGTACTGTCAAGCGAGCCCACCGGGCCGGAACGTAGAGCCGCGTCTCGGTTTCGCCCCCACCCCTTACGCGTCAAGCACTTGCAGCCGGTTTCCGGGGCCGGCCGCGGTGGCGCACTGCAGGTGGGCCGCGCCTCCGGCCTGCGGCCAGGAGGAGCGTCGCGTCGCAAGCCCAGCTAGCGCGAGCGGTGCGCTGCGTGCCGCAGCGCACCGGTGCGCGAGAGCGCATTGCTCAGCGGTGCTTGAAGCGAGGCGCGCGCTTCTCCACGAATGCGGCCATGCCCTCCTTCTGATCCTCGGTCGCGAACAGCGAGTGAAACAGGCGACGCTCGAACAGCATGCCTTCGGCGAGCGGCAGTTCGTAGGCGCGGTTGAGCGCTTCCTTCGCCATCAGCACCGCCGGCAGCGAGAAACTCGCGATGGTGTTGGCGGTCGCGACCGCCTCGTCCACGACCCGGTCGGCCGCGACGACGCGCGACACGAGCCCGGCGCTCTCCGCCTCGCGCGCATCCATCATGCGCGCGCTCAGCACCAGGTCCATTGCCTTGGCCTTGCCCACCGCCCGCGGAAGTCGCTGCGTGCCGCCTGCGCCGGGGATGATGCCGAGCTTGATTTCGGGCTGTCCGAAGCGAGCCGTGTCGGCGGCGATCACGATGTCGCACATCATCACGAGCTCGCAGCCGCCGCCCAGTGCGTAACCGCTCACCGCAGCGATGACCGGCTTGCGAATCCGCTTGAGCGTCTCCCAGTTGCGAGTGATGTATTCGGACTTGAACACGTCCATGTAGGACCACGTCGCCATCGAGCCGATGTCCGCCCCGGC
This sequence comes from Burkholderiaceae bacterium, assembly GCA_029883565.1. Classification (GTDB taxonomy): domain Bacteria; phylum Pseudomonadota; class Gammaproteobacteria; order Burkholderiales; family Burkholderiaceae_F; genus JAOUJD01. The sequence continues at coordinate 7,424 of JAOUJD010000104.1, read as the reverse complement.
GGCAAACGCCTTTTCGCTCCCGGTGATGACCATCGCGCCGATCGCGTCGTCGGCGTCGAACGCGAGCAGCGCCGCGCCGAGCTCGTCCATCAGGGCATCGTTCAGCGCGTTGAGTGCCTTGGGGCGGTTGAGCGTCACCAGCCCCACGCGCCCACGTGTCTCGACCAGGATGTGTTCGTAGTTCATGCCGCCTCCTCGTGATGTTCCAGCGATCTTAGCGAGGGACCGCCGCGGGCGGCGCTGCCGGTCAGGTGCCGGAGCGCTCGAGATAGTCGAGGATCGTGTCCGCCGACAGGGAGCGCGAGTAGAAGAAGCCCTGCGCGAACTCGCACCCGATCTCGCGCATGTACTGGACCTGCTCGAGCGACTCCACGCCCTCGGCCACGACCTTCAGCTTGAAGTGCCGCGCGACCGCCAGCATCGCGTGCACGATCGCCCGGCTGTCCGGATCGCCCGGAATGCCCTCGATGAACGACTGGTCGATCTTCAGGGCGGTGATCGGCATGCGCTTCAGGTAGCCCATCATCGAATATCCGGTGCCGAAGTCGTCGAGCACCAGACCCACGCCGAGCGCCGCCAGCTCGGCGAGCACGTCGTTGTTGATCTCGCTGTCCTTCACGAGCGTGCGTTCGGTGATCTCGAGCACGACCAGGTGCGGATCGACGTCGTGCTTCGCCAGCGCGGAGCGCACGAGCGTGGGCAGCACCGTCGATCCCATCTCCCGTCCGGCAACGTTGATCGACACCGGGACATCGAAGTCGGGCCGCACGCGGCGCCAGCGGTTGATCTGCGAGCACACCTCGTTCAGCACCCAGCGGGTGATGCGCTCGGACAGGCCGCTGATCTCGGCCACGCCGATGAAGCGGTCCGGCGTCAGGATGCCGTGCACCGGGTGGTCCCAGCGGATCAGCGCCTCGAGCCCGACGACGCGTCCGCTCATCATCTCGATCTGCGGCTGGTACTCGCAGATGAACTGCGGGCAGTCGCTCTGCAGCGCCTTGACCAGCTCGATCCCGAGCTGCACTTCGCGCGCGGCACGCTCGTAGCGGATCGGGTTGAAGAAGCTGAACTGGTTGCGGCCATCGCGCTTGGCCTGGTACATCGCGGCGTCCGCGTTCTTCAGCAGCGTGCTCATGTCCCGGCCGTGCTCGGGGAACAACGCGACGCCGATGGAAGCCGACACCTGGGTGTCGATGTGGGGCACGAGGTCCGTTCGATGCAGCGCCTGTGCGACGCGCGCCGCAAGCAGCGCCACTTCCTGCCGGTGCACGAACTCGCCGATGAGCACCACGAACTCGTCGCCGCCCAGCCGGGCGACCACGCCGCCATCGCCGACGGTCTGGCGCAGCTGCTCGGCGGCGGACTTGATCAGCGCGTCGCCCACCAGGTGGCCGAGCGTGTCGTTCACGTCCTTGAAGCGGTCCAGGTCGATGAGCATGACCGCCATCCGGCGCTTGCGGTTGGCCGCGGTCATGATCATGTCGCGCATCGTCTCGCGCAACAGGTTGCGGTTCGGCAGCCCGGTCAGCCCGTCGTACCAGGCCAGGTGCTCGATCCGCGTCTCGGCTTCCTGCCGCTGCGCCGCCTCGATCGCAAGCGCCAGCATCAATGCCGTCGTATTGGCGAAGCTGACGTCGTCCTCGTCCCAGAAGCGGGTGTCGCGGTGGCGCAGGCATAGCACTCCGGCCACCTCGCCCTCGACCAGCACAGGCACGTCGAGCAGGGACCGGACATGTGACCACTCGGGGTCCCCTGCGAACATGGTCGTGAGGCGCGACGTCCGCGTGTCGTTCACGATCACGGGCTGGCGTCCGAGCAGCGGAGCGAAGTAGGCGGGGAATCGAGTCGAAGTGAATTCGCGGCCGACCCAGTCGCGCATGAAGCGGTCGCTGGCGCGATCGAACAGCGACTCGCAGCGCAGGACGTCCGGCTCGCGGCCGAAGCGCCAGAAGCTCGCCGAGCTGACGTCGAGCACTTCGGCAGCGGTCCGCAGGATGATGGACAGCGACTGGACGAAGTCCGACTTCGGCTGGATCGCGAGTTCGAGCAGCCGCTCGCGGAACCGAAGGCGCCGCGCCTGCGCGCGCTCGGCCGGCCCGAGGTCGCGCGCCGTCAGCACGAGGCCCCGCACATTGGGGTCGTCGAGCCGGTTCGCGAGCAGGCAGGAAATGCTGCGGCCGTTCCCCGCCAGCGCCGCACGCGTACGCAGATGCAGCTGCGTCGGCTGTCGATCACCGGCTGGCTCCCGCAGCAGCCGGTCGACGGCGCGGCGAAACTCGATGCGCGACGGCTGGTCGAGGATGAACTCGAAGGGCGAGCCGAGCACGTCCTTTTCCTGCTCGCCCGTGATCGACTCGAGCGCCGCACTCGCGTAGACCACCCGCCGATCGGCGTTCAGAACGACGGACAGTTCGCTCTGGTGCTCCGCCAGCGCTCGAGCACGCGCCTCCTCCGCGCGCGTCTCACGCGCCGCGGCGCGCGCGTCATGGGTCTCCGTGAGCACGAGCGTCGCGAACTCCTCCTGCTCGAAGCGGAAGATCCGCATGGCGATCGAGGCGACGAGCCGCCGTCCGGTCCGCAGCGGCAGCTTCGCTTCCACCCTGGCGTTATCGGCCCTCGAAGCACGCAGCCAGAGCCTCGTCCAGCGGCGCGCGAACGCCGTGTGCGTCGAATAGGACAGCAACTCGGCCACGCTGCGCCCGACCAGCGAATCGCTCGGAAACAGCGCCGATGCCTCGGCATTCAACGCGAGAATCTGCCCGCTCGTGCTGACGCAGAGGATCGGCACCGCGGCGTGCTCGAACGCCGCCTGCCGCAACGACCGCTCGACCGCTGCCTGCCGCAGGGGGATTACAGAGGATCCCAATCGAACCTCGGATAGGTGGGCCTCCCCGCGTTGTACGCTGCAACGCGGGATCGCGCCATTCTGCCATGTGAAGCGGTCCAGGCGGCAGAGGACCGGTATCGGACCGTCATCTCGACGGAGCGCTTCCGCAACGCACGCTCGCCCATGGACCAGGAAGTCCTAGGCGCCCGCCAGCCGGGTCGCCACCCTCTCGGCGATGGCGTGCCCGGCCTTCACACAATCACCGATCGACACGCCGCCGCGATAGTTGGCGCAGAAGTAGAGGCCGGGCACCACGCGCTCGGCCTGCTCGACTGCCGCGATCCGTCCGAGGTGGCCCATCGTGTACTGCGGAATGGCGCGTGCCCAGCGCGTGATCTCCCTCCATAGCGGTTGCGCTCTCGCACCAACCAGCCGGACCAGTTCGCCATGAACGGCGCTCGCCAGGTTCTCGTCGCCAGCGGTCGCCAGCTCGGGATTCCGGCGTCCGCCGACGAACGTGGTGAGGACCACTGTATCGGCCGGGGCACGCCCCTCGAACATCGTGCTCGAGAACAGCGACCCAAGCACCGCGGGCCGCTCCTTGGCCGGCGCGAGGAAGCCGAAACCGTCCAGCGGGTGGGCGATGTCGGTGCGGCGATAGGCGCTGCCGACCACTGTGACCGGCGGGTACGGAATCGCCGCCAGCGCCGCCGCCGCCTCGGGCGCCACCGCCCGGACGAGATCCGCTGCGGCATACGCCGGCGTTGCGACGATCACCGCTCGCGCACGCCGAACGAGCGAAGTGCCAGCGCGTTCGCCGGTGACGGTGAACATGCCATCCGCGCCGGGCTGTATGGTTCCGACCCGGACGTCGCATTCGATGCCGCCGACGGCGCGGCCGAGGGCATCGGTGAGCGTCTGCATCCCCTCCCTGAACGAAAAGCTTGCCGCCGTGTTCTTCGCCTTGTCCGCGCTCTTCTTCCGTTCGCGCGCCCCCATGATCGCGCCCTTGATCAGGCTGCCATAGCGTTGTTCGAGGGCATGGAGCCGCGGGAACGCGGCCGGCACGGAAAGCTGTTCGGGATCGCCGGCGTAGATGCCGGCGACGAAGGGCTCGATCGCGTAATCGAGGAACTCGCTTCCAAGCCGGCGCCGCACGAACTGCGCGATCGACTCTTCGGCATCGGCCGGCGATTTGCGGATAAAGGGTTCCGCGAACAGCCGCAACTTGGCTCGTGTCGAGAAGAGCGGGGTGCCGAGAAACGCACCCGGCGAGGTCGGCAGCGCAACCAGCCGTCCGCCGCGAACGACGTAGCGCCGCGATGATTCCCGGCTGCCGTCGACCCGCTGGTCCGCGATCCCCAGGTCAGTCAACAACGCGTTGATCAGCGGCGTCGTGTCGAGGCCGCTGTTCGGCCCGCGCTCGAGCAGCACGCCCCCGCGCCGCTCGGACCCGATGACTCCGCCCGGCCGGGCCCGCGCTTCCAGGACCGTCACGCTCAGACCCGCCTTGCGGGCCCTGAAGGCTGCAACCAGGCCGGACAGGCCGGCTCCGATCACCAGTACGTCTGAATCCATGCGTGGCTCCCCGGCCCTGCGAACGAAAGCGAAGAATTGCATCCGGCGCGCATGCCGCCTTGCGCGTACTCAAGCTCCCGCAACCCGTGGCGCGGTCGCGACTCCTGCCGCGGCGCGCCCGGGCTCGCGGCTGCACCCGTCCGTCGCGGGGAGTATCGTCATTGTCCCCTGCACAACCGCGACCGCCGCCATGTTCAAGGCCATCTACCTCAGCAAGGACAACGACACCTTCAAGGCCGACCTGCGCGATCTCGATGATGCAGCACTCGAGGCCAACACCCCGGGCGCGGACGTCACGGTCGACATCGATTTCTCGACGATCAACTACAAGGACGGCCTCGCACTGACGAACAAGTCGCCGGTCGTCCGCAAGTGGCCGATGGTGCCCGGCATCGACTGTGCCGGAACCGTAGTCGCGAGCTCGTCGCCGGGATGGGCCGCCGGCGACAAGGTTGTCCTCAACGGCTGGGGTGTCGGCGAGACCGCCTGGGGCGGACTGGCCCAGCGCGGACGGTTCCGGTCCGAGTGGCTGGTCCGCGTCCCGGCCCCCCTGTCGACCCGCGACACGATGGCAATCGGGACCGCCGGGTACACGGCCATGCTCGCCTGCATGGCAATCCAGGATGCCGGGGTCAACGAGGGCGAGGTCCTGGTCACCGGCGCCAGCGGCGGCGTCGGGTCGTTCGCCGTGGCGATCCTCGCCCGGCGCGGCTATCGCGTCGTCGCGAGCACGGGCAAGCTGCAGGAGGCGAACTACCTGCAGCAGCTGGGCGCGGCGGAGGTGATCGACCGCGCGCCGCTGTCGGCGGCGGGCAAACCACTGCAGAAGGAACGCTGGGCAGCGGTCGTCGATTCCGTCGGCAGCCATACCCTTGCCAACGCCTGCGCCCAGACACGTTACGGCGGGGTCGTCGCGGCTTGCGGCCTGGCCCAGGGCATGGACCTGCCGCTGACGGTCGCTCCGTTCATCCTGCGCGGTGTCCGGCTGGTCGGCATCGACTCGGTCATGTGCCCCGTCGAGCGGCGCATCGAAGCCTGGCAGCGCCTCGCGGAAGACGTCGACCGCTCCCGGCTCGACACGATCACGCAGGGAATCGCCCTGGCCGACTCGTTCGACGCCGCCCGGAAGATCCTCACCGGCGCGGTGCGCGGGCGCCTCGTCGTCGACGTCAACCGCTGACTTTCGTCCCGCCGCGCGCGGCTGGACCGGCCCGTGCCGGCAGTCGGGCGCGCGTCCGGACGGCTGACGGCCGGCCCGCGTTTCGGCAGAATCTGCGGCCCGCGATGAGCGCTGCCAACAAAAGGAGAACCGACCAATGAACGTCCGCTTGATACGCGGCACGGCCGTGATCGCCGTCGCCGGCTTCCTGGCATCGGGCGCGCTGAACGCCCAGGACCGCAAGAGTTGCGAGCGCGACTACAAGCCGCACGTGGGCCAGTCGGGCAAGGACGTCGTGTGGGTGCCGACACCCGACGAACTCGTGCAGCGCATGCTGGCGATGGCGAAGGTGACTCCGCAGGACCTCGTCTACGACCTCGGCGCAGGCGACGGCAAGATTGCGATCGCCGCCGGCAAGCTCGGCGCCACCGCGGTCGGGATCGAATACAACCCGGACATGGCGAAGCTGGCCCAGTGCTACGTGAAGGCCGACGGCGTCACCGACAAGGTGAAGATCGTCCAGGGAGACATCTTCAAGGAGGACTTCAGCAAGGCAACGGTCGTCACCATGTACCTGCTTCCGGACCTGAACCTGCGGCTGCGCCCGATCATCCTGAACATGAAGCCGGGCACGCGGGTGACCTCGCACCAGTTCACGATGGCCGACTGGGAACCGGACGAGACCGCCGAGATCGAGTTCCGCTCCGCCTACATGTGGATCGTGCCGGCCAAGGTCGAGGGGACGTGGTCGCTGCGCGAGCAGGGCAGCAACGCCCAGTACACGCTGAATCTCTCGCAGAGGTTCCAGAGGGTCAGCGGCGATATTTCGGGAGGCGGGGCGAAGCAACCCCTGGTCGGTGCCACGCTGCGCGGCGACGCGATCCGGTTCGCGTTCAATGACGACAAGGGCGTTACCAGGACGCTGACCGGCACGATCCGGGGCAACGAGATCAGCGGTGTCCTGAAGGGCGCGGGCGGCACCGAGACAGGGATCACGGGCACCCGCAGGTAGTCCGCCGCGACGCGGTCCACCCCGCCCACGCGGCGCCCTTGCTGCCGAGGAGCCTGACCATGAGCCTCGCACACTCGAGTGACGCGTCCGAGCGTACGTCGGGCGCGCCGCGGCCTGTGCTGTCGGTGTTCGATGCCGTGATGATCATCACGGGGATCGTGATCGGCGGCGGCATCTTCGCCTTTCCGCCTCTCGTGGCGGGAATGACCGGTTCGGTGCAGTGGATGTACGGCGCCTGGATCTTCGGCGCCGTGCTGGCGCTGATCGGAGCGCTCTGCTACGCGGAACTGTCCACATCGCTGCCGAATGCAGGAGGGGACTACCACTTCCTGTCGCGCGCCTATGGCAAGGACGTCAGCTTCTTCTTCGCATGGGCCCGCGTCACCGTCATCACGACCGGCGCGATTGCACTGCTGGCCTTCGTGTTCGGCGACTACATGAGCCGGGTCCTGCCTCTCGGAACGCACTCTTCGGCGATCTACGCCGCGCTGGTGGTGGTCGCCCTCACGGCAGTGAACGTCGCGGGGCTGCGCGAATCGACGCGCACGCAGAACACGATGTCCGTGCTGCTGGTGGCCGGCATGCTGGTCGTCGTGGCCGCTGGCCTGCTGGCGCCCGCCAGCGGAGGTCCGGCGGCACCTCCGGCAGGCAGCCAGGTGCCGGCGCTGTTCGGCACGTCGCTGCTGTTCGTGCTTTTCACGTACAGCGGGTGGAACGAGGCCGCCTACATTTCGGCCGAGGTCAAGGGCGGGCCGCGCTCCATCGTCAAGGTGCTGTTCGTCTCGCTCGCCCTGGTCACCGCCATCTACCTGCTGTTCGTCACCGCCCTGCTCAGCGGTCTCGGCTTC
>JAOUJD010000373.1 GCA_029883565.1 Burkholderiaceae bacterium | reverse complement strand
GCTGCGCCGACGACAGCACGGAGGCAATGCGCTCGTAGCGTGTCGCCTTGTCGGCCCGGACATGGATTTCGGGCAGCGTTTTCGCCTTGGCCGCGGTCGCCATGCGTGAGGCGAGTTCGGCGTCGGATACAGCTTCGCCGTCCCAGTAGATCGCGCCCGCGGCATCGATCGACAGTTTCACCGTGGCCGGAGCAGGTTCCGCAGCCGGAGCCGGATCGTTCGGGAGATCGATCTTGATCGCGTAGGACAGCAGAGGTGCAGTGATGATGAAGATCACCAGCAGCACCAGCATGACGTCGACCAGTGGTGTGACGTTGATCTCGGCCATCGGCTGCGACGGGCCGCTTTGCCGCTCGAACCCGCCGAACGCCATCAGTGCTCCGCCGGAACGCGGGCGCCCATGGTCAGGTACGCGTGCAGGTCGTGGGCGAAGCCGTCCAGCTGCCCGAGGACCATGCGATTGACGCGGGTGAAGGCGTTGTAGGCCAGCACGGCCGGGATGGCGACCGCCAGGCCGAACGCCGTCATGATCAGCGCTTCGCCCACCGGCCCGGCCACCTTGTCGATCGCGATCTGGCCCGACGCGGCGATGTTGATCAGCGCGTGATAGATGCCCCACACGGTGCCGAACAGCCCGACGAACGGTGCCGTGCTGCCGATCGAGGCGAGCATCGTGAGGCCCGCTTCCAGGCGGCTCGCCGCTTCGTTGATGCGCTGGCGCAGGGCGCGCGTGATCAGCTCGGAGCGGTCCGTCTGCGATGCCAGCGTTCCCTCGGCCGCGCCGTGGGACGAGGCACCGGCGCCGCCGATGGCGACATGCACGAAGATGTTCTCGCGGTCGTGCGGCTTCAGGTTCGCGATCGCTGCGTCGACGGACGCCGCCGCCCAGAACTTGTCGAGTTCGCGCGATGCGCGGCGCACCCGCAGCCAGGCCCAGGTCTTCCACAGGATCAGGAACCAGCTCGCGATGGACATCGCGAGCAGGATGTACGCGGTCAGGCGCATCACCAGATCGGCCTGTGACCAGAAGTGGACGAGGCCGAGCGCGGTCGGATCGCTCATTTGATCCCCAGGACGTCGAACATGTCGAACAGGCCGCGTCGCCTGCCAGCCAGGAAACGCGCCGCCCGCATGCTCCCCGCGGCGTAGGTCGCCCGGCTCGACGAACGGTGCGTGATTTCGATCCGCTCCCCGACGCCTGCAAAGAGCACCGTGTGGTCGCCGACAATGTCACCGCCCCGCACCGTCGCGAATCCTATCGTTCCGGGCTTGCGCTCGCCCGTGTGACCCTCGCGCGCGTACACCGCGACGTCCGCCAGCCTCGTGCCGAGCGCCGCCGCGATCGTCTCGCCCATCTTCAGCGCGGTCCCGGACGGTGCGTCGACCTTGTGGCGGTGGTGCGCCTCGACGATCTCGATGTCGTATCCCTCGTTCAGGATCTTCGCGGCCATCTCGAGCAGCTTGAACGTCGCGTTGACCCCCACGCTCATGTTCGGCGCGAACACCACGGCGATCTTCTCCGCCGCACGGCGGATCGCGTCCTTGCCTGCATCGTCGAACCCGGTGGTGCCGATCACGATGTTGACGCCGGCCGCCACGCAGGCGTCGAGGTGGGCCAGCGTCGCTTCCGGCCGTGTGAAGTCGATCAGTACGTCACATCCGGCCAGACCGGCCAGATCGCTCGCGACCCGCGTCCCGGTGGAGTGTCCCAGGAACTCGGCGCAGTCGCGGCCGAGATCGGGGCTGCCGGAGCGGTCGAATGCGGCGGCCACCGCCGCCCCGGGTTCGGCCAGTGCTGCCTCGATCAGCATCCGGCCCATCCGGCCGGATGCCCCTGCGATCGCGAGTTTCATCGGACGGGGCGCGCGCGCTACTGGCGGGTCGGCATCGGCGGTTGCATGTCCGGCGCCGGCTCGGGCTGCCGTGGCGCCTCCTTCGGCTTCCTGCGTGCGTTGGGTCCGAGGATCATCACGCCGGCCATCGACTCCGACGGCATCTCGTCGGACACGAAGGTGTCGAGCTTGTTGTCCTTGAAGAACAGGGTCAGGTGCCGGCTCTGCACGGGACCCTTGCGCGGATTCAGGTAGTACGGGTAGTCCCAGCGATCCTTGTGGAACTCGTCAACCAGCAACGGCGTGCCCAGCATGAAGCGGACCTGCTCGCGCGTCATGCCCTGTCGCAGCTGATCGACCATTTCCTGCGTGATCACGTTGCCCTGGTGCACGTCGGGGCGGTACGGGCCGAGAAAGTTGG
>JAOUJD010000103.1 GCA_029883565.1 Burkholderiaceae bacterium | reverse complement strand
GCTGAGCGCCGCGAATCCGGCATGGAAGCGGATCTACTCCGACTACATCAACTTCCTGCGCGAACAGAACCTGTGGTTCCGCTTCACCGAGTCGACCTTCGACAGCTACATGCAGTCGCAGCGCATTCCGTAGTCGAAGCGGAGCTGGCTGAACCTCGCCGGTGCTGAAAAAAAGGCCTGCGGTCGTAGACCGCAGGCCTTTTGCTTTGGCAATCCCCGCTATTTCTTCTGCTGGTCGCGCTCGAGCGAGCGCCTCAGGGCTTCCATCGGGTCTTCGGCGGCCGGCGGTTCCGCCTTGGGCGCCGCATCGCTCGGCGCCGCGCCGCCCGGAGCGGAGTCACTCGGCGCGCCGGTGCCCGGCTGCTGGAAGCCGCGCATTGGATCGAGTGCCGGCTGGTCGCTGTAGCCACGGCCGGTCGGTGCCTCCAGCTTGATCGAGTCCAGGTCGATCGCTTTCTTGGTCTCCATGTCGATGACCAGCCCGGGGAAGATCACGACCATCGCGACCATGACCAGCTGGATGACAATGAAGGCGATCGCGCCGCTGTAGATCTGGCCGGTGGTCACCGCCGGGATGGTTTCGCCGGTGATGCGGTCCTTGTAGTCCGTGCGCGCGGCAACGCTGCGCAGGTAGAAGAGCGCGAACCCGAACGGCGGCGTCAGGAACGAAGTCTGCAGGTTCATCGCGATGATCACGCCGAACCAGATCAGCGCCCAGTCGGCAGGCGCTCCGGCCGGTAGAAGGGCGGGCAGCAGCTTGTCGGCCACCGGCGCCAGCATCGGGATCACGATGAACGCGATCTCGAAGAAGTCGATGAACATTCCGAGGATGAACACCAGCACGTTGACGACGATGAGGAAGCCCATCGCTCCGCCCGGCATGTTGGTGAACAGGTGCTCGACCCAGATGTGACCCTCGGCCGCGTTGAACGTGAAGCTGAACACCGTCGACCCGATCAGGATGAACAGCACGAAACAGGACAGCTTGGTCGTGTTCTCGAGCGCCTGCTTCAGGAGGCTGATGGAGAGCTTGCGTCGCGCTGACGCCATGATCAGGGCGCCCAGCGCTCCCAGCGCGCCGCCCTCGGTCGGAGTGGCAATGCCCAGGAAGATCGTGCCCAGCACGAGGAAGATCAGCACCAGGGGCGGAATCAGCACGAACGTGACGCGTTCGGTCAGCTTTGACAGCAGGTTGAGCCGGAACAGGCGGCCAGCGAGCGCAAGCGTGAGCGCGGTCAGCGACGCGACGGTCATCGACATGATGAGCACTTCGTCGGACGGCGCCGGCAGGTCGCGCCCGATGAAGGGATTGATGATGCTCTGGTGCACCCGGCTCCAGCCGAAGCCTGCCGCGGCGGAAACGCCAAGCAGGACCAGCAGCGAGATGTGACCGCTGGCGCCGTTGGCCTCGCGGTAGATGCGCGCCTCGGGCGGCAGCGCCGGAACCCACGCCGGCTTGACCACCGACACGATCAGCACGAAGGTCGCGTACAGGCCCACCAGCAGCAGCCCGGGCAGGATGGCGCCCTCGTACATGTCGCCGACCGAGCGGCCGAGCTGGTCGGCGAGCACGATCAGCACCAGCGACGGGGGGATCGCCTGCGCCAGGGTTCCCGACGCGGTGATGACGCCGGTCGCGATCGTGCGGTTGTAGCCGTAGCGCAGCATGATGGGCAGCGAGATCAGGCCCATCGAGATGACCGCGGCCGCCACCACGCCGGTCGTCGCCGCGAGCAGCGCCCCGACGAAGATGACCGCGAGCGCCAGGCCGCCGCGCACGGGCCCGAACACCTGGCCGATGGTCTCCAGCAGGTCTTCGGCCATCCCGCTCTTCTCGAGGATGATCCCCATCAGCGTGAAGAACGGGATCGCGAGCAGCGTGTCGTTCTGCATGATGCCGAAGACGCGCAGCGGCAGCGCCTGGAACAGAGTCGCCGGGAAGATCCCGGCTTCCATGCCGATGAATCCGAACAGCAGGCCGGTAGCCGCCAGCGAGAACGCGACCGGGAAACCGGTCAGCAGGAACAGCAGCAGGCCCGCGAACAGCAGGGGGACGAACTGCGCGGCGATGAAGGCGCTCATTGCTTGCCCTCCAGCAGCGCAGCCGTTTCCTCGCCGTGCTTCTGGCCCGGCTCGTCATGGGCGAGGGGGTCGGGGATGTGGCCGCGCAGGAAGGCGAAGCGCTTGATCAGCTCCGAGATCGCCTGGACCAGCAGCAGCGTCATGCCGAGCGGGATCAGCAGCATCACCGGCCAGCGGATCAGTCCGCCGGCGTTCTGCGACATCTCGCCCGACTCCCAGGCGTTGACGAACAGCGGCCACCCTAGGTCGATCATCATCACGCACAGCGGCACCAGGAACACGACGATGCCGACGATGTCGATCCAGTTGCGGGCGCGCGGCGACAGCCGGCCGGAAAGGAAGTCGATGCGCACGTGCACGTTCTTCAGGAACGCGTAGCCGGCGCCCAGCATGAACACCGCGGCGAAGAGATACCACTGCACCTCAAGCCACGCGTTCGATCCGATGTTGAATGCCTTGCGCATGATGGCGTTGCCGCCGCTGATGACGACGGCGGCCAGGATCAGCCATGTCAGCCCGTGGCCTAAGCGATCGGTCACGGCATCGATGACACGCGAAAGTGCCAGCAAAGGCTTCATCGGTCTTCCCCTCCGGGGCCCGGCGGACGTCGGGCGATGTGGCAGACGATTCTAGGCGAACCCCGCCGCCGCCACGTCAACCGGCAAGCCGCTGTCGCCAACGCGCAACCTGGCGGCGCACCTGCCCGGGAGCCGTTCCGCCGGGGTGGTCACGGGCGCCGACCGAGCCGTCGAGGCTCAAAACCCGCCGCACGTCGTCCGTGATTGCCGGGGCGATGGCCTGCAGGTCGGCGAGCGGAAGGTCCGCCAGTTCGACGTTGCGCGAGGCCGCCAGCCGGACGGCCCGCGCGACCGCCTCATGGGCGTCGCGGAAGGGCATACCACGCCGGGTCAGGTAGTCTGCCAGGTCCGTCGCCGTCGAATGGCCTTCGGCGGCGGCCCGCCGCATTGCGGCGGTGTCCACTTCGAGTCCATCCAGCATTTCCGCGAAGGCGCGCAGCGTGTCGCGGACGGTGTCGACGGTGTCGAAGAGCGGTTCCTTGTCTTCCTGGTTGTCCTTGTTGTACGCAAGCGGCTGGCCCTTCATCAGCACCAGCAGTCCCATCAGGTGACCGATGACCCGGCCGCTCTTGCCGCGCGCCAGCTCGGGTACGTCGGGGTTCTTCTTCTGCGGCATGATCGACGAGCCCGTCGTGAAGCGGTCCGGCAGGCGTACGAAGCCGAACCGCGGGCTCATCCACAGCACGAGTTCCTCGCCGAGCCGCGATACATGCATCATCAGGAGCGCCGCGGCCGCGCTGAACTCGATCGCGAAGTCGCGATCGCTGACGGCGTCGAGCGAGTTTGCCGCGACTGCCTCGAACCCGAGCCGCTCGGCCACGAATGCGCGGTCGATCGGGTAGGTGGTGCCGGCGAGCGCCGCGGCGCCCAGCGGCAGGCGATTGATGCGGCGGCGCGCGTCGAGCAGGCGTTCGCGGTCGCGCTCGAACATCTCGGCGTAGGCGAGCATGTGATGGCCGAACGTCACCGGTTGCGCCACCTGCAGATGCGTGAAGCCCGGCATCACCGTCGCCGCATGGCGCTCGGCCTGGTCGACCAGAACGGCCTGCAGATTCCGGATCAGCTGGGCGATTCCATCCACCTCGGCGCGCAGCCAGAGGCGCAGATCGGTCGCGACCTGGTCGTTGCGCGAGCGTCCCGTGTGCAGCCGCTTGCCGGCATCCCCGACGAGGTCCGTCAGGCGCTTCTCGATGTTGAGGTGGACGTCTTCGAGGTCCAGCCGCCACTCGAAGGAGCCGCGCTCGATCTCGCCGCGGATCTGCCCCAGCCCCCGCTCGATGTCGGCCAGGTCCTGGGCCGTGATGATTCCGGCGCGACCGAGCATGGCGGCATGGGCGAGCGAGCCCTCGATGTCGGCCAGTGCGAGGCGCCGGTCGAACCCGACCGACGCGGTGTAGCGGAGCACGAAATCGGCAACCGGTTCGTCGAAACGGCCGGACCACCCGCTGCTTTTCGAGGCCAGCGGGTTGGCGGGTTGCGCGGGGTGCTCTGACATAATCGACTCGAGGGGTGGCGCGCGCGGCGGAACGTCGATGCGGCGCTGTTTGGATGTTGTCAGCGGGGGATTATAGGTACGTGAAGGCTTCACCACCCGCGCTCAGGGGTCCGTTGGCGCGCGAAGAGACGGCCGTGCCGACGCCTCGCCGGGTCATTCCCGACGGCTGCAACATGGGCGTGCTGCTGCGCGTGATCGGCACCGTGGTGGCCCTGGCAGCGGTCGCAGCCGTTGCCGACTCGACCTCGGCGGGCGACGCCCTGAAGGGACTCCTGCGGACCATGTCGTTCGCGGCGCCGACCACGCTGGCCACCCTGATGCTCTGGTGTGCCGCCCGCCGTTCGCTGCCGGTGCTGGGGGTTCCGCTGCAGCGTCTGATCGCCTGGCTGATCCCGGCCGTGCTGGCGTTCTTAGTGGCCCTGGGTTTCGGCGCTCCCGGCGGCGCCTGGTCGGCGCTGGCCCATTTCGGTGCCGCTTTCGCGCTCGGCGCCGGCTTCCAGCACTACTCCGAACTTCGCGAGCGCGCATTCTCACCGGCCGTAGTGGAGGCGAAGTACCAGGCGCTGCAGTCCCGAATCCGGCCGCATTTCCTGTTCAACAGCCTCAATGCGGTGCTTTCGGTGATTCGTACCGAACCCGCCAAGGCGGAACGGATGCTCGAAAGCATTGCTGAACTGTTCCGGGCGGTCATGGCCGATACCCGCCGGCTGGTGCCGCTGGAACAGGAGATCGAACTTTGCCGGAACTACGTGGAGATCGAGCAGACCCGGCTTGGGAATAGGCTGGCTGTGGACTGGCAAATCGGGGCATACCACCCCCGGGCAAAGGTGCCACAGTTACTCCTGCAACCTGTGATCGAGAACGCGATCCGGTACGGCGCGGAGAAACTGGCCGGAAGTGCCGACATCGTGGTGCGCGTTCGTCAGCACGGTTTCGTGCTCGAGATCTTCGTCAGCAACCCGATCGCCCCTGGGCGCCCCGAGCGCGAGGGCAACCAGATCGGACTGGCGAACATCCGGGGCCGGCTCGCGCTGATCTATGACCTCGAGGCCAAGGTGGAAACACTGGTGCGACGCGATCGGTTCGAGTTGACGATGACGCTGCCGGTCGAGCGACGTACCTGAGTGGAGCAACGATGCTGAATGTGATGATCGTCGACGATGAGCCCCCGGCACGAGCGCGCCTCGGCCAGGTCTTGCGCGACTGCTCGGAGCAGGTGTCGCTGCAGGTCATAGGCGAGGCCGAAGGCGGCATCCGTGGTCTTGAGGAGGCGGACCGGCTTCGGCCCGACGTCGTGTTGCTGGACGTGAACATGCCGGACATGAACGGCATCGAAGTCGCGCGCCATCTTGCGCAGCGGCAAAACCCGCCGGCCGTGATCTTCGTGACGGCTTATGACGAACACGCGCTCGAAGCCTTCGAGGTGCAGGCGCTTGATTACCTCATGAAACCTGTACGCGCAGAACGCCTCGTGGCCGCGTTGGCACGGGCGGAACGATTCCGGACCAACGAGCCCCGGATCGAGGAACTCGCCAAGACGATCGGCGCGGTGCGCTCGCACCTGACCGTGTCCGAACGGGGTCGCATGATCCTGGTGGCAGTCGAAGAGATCGTCTATCTGCGGGCCGAGCTGAAGTACGTGACGATCAAGACACAGACCCGCGAATACCTGACGGAGGAGTCCCTGACCTCTCTGGAAGCCGAGTTCGGCGACCGCTTCGTGCGGATCCATCGGAACGCCCTCGTGTCCAGGAGCGCAATCCTCGGCTTCCAGCGCGTCCGCGGCTCCGTGGACGACGACGGCGAGGCCTCCGAGGGCCACTGGGAGGTCCTGCTCAAGGACGTGGCGGAGCGTCTTCCCATCAGCCGCCGGCAGTGGCCGACGGTGAAAGCAGCAGCGAAGGTCTAGGCGCTTCGGGCGCGCGGTCGGCATCGCCGCTCGCGCACGCGCTCGAACCGACCAGCCGGGCAAGTCGGTGCCGGGTCGATGGGCGCACGGCCGCCGCAGGCTCGACCGGCCTGATACGGCAATCCACGGGTCACCGTGGCTGCCCCGCCGAGAGTGCTCCCAGGGTCGGCTGCGCCGGTCGCGTGCACCCGAGGCGATAAACTCCGCGTTCCCCACGGAGAGCGCTCCCCATGAATCCACCGCAACGAGTCGTGATCGCGACTCGCGAGAGTCCGCTGGCCTTGTGGCAGGCCGAACACGTTCAGGGCCTGTTGCGGCAGTTCGGCGCCGAGGTCGATCTCCTGGGCATGACGACCCGAGGTGACCAGATCCTCGACCGGACGCTGTCGAAGGTCGGCGGAAAGGGGCTGTTCGTCAAGGAACTCGAGGTTGCCCTGCTCGAGCGCCGGGCCGACCTCGCCGTGCATTCGCTGAAGGACGTCCCGATGGAACTGCCGCCGGAGTTCGAACTGGCTGCGGTGATGACGCGCGAAGACCCGCGCGATTGCGTGGTGTCGAACAAGTTCGCGGCGCTCGAGGAGATGCCGGCCGGCACGCGCATCGGCACCTCCAGCCTGCGTCGCGAACTGATGCTGCGCGCCCGTTTCCCCTCGCTTTCGATCCACTCGATCCGCGGCAACGTCGGGACCCGGCTCGCAAAGCTGGACCGCGGCGAGTTCGATGCGCTCGTGATGGCGGCCGCGGGCCTGAAGCGGCTCGGACTGGCAGATCGAATCCGGCAGATCATTCCGACCAGCGTCTCTCTGCCCGCGCCGGGGCAGGGCGCGCTCGGGATCGAAGTGCTGCGGACACACCCGACAGTGCGCGCGCTGCTCGCTCCGCTTGACGATTCCGCCACGCGCGCGGCGACGGCGGCCGAGCGCGGAGTCTCGCGCGGGCTTGGGGGCAGCTGCCAGGTGCCGCTTGCGGCCTACGCCGAAGTCGAAGGCACCGCACTGAGGCTGCGTGCGTTGGTCGGAAACGCCGCGACCGGCGTGTTCGTCGAGGCGGAAGTCCGCGGCCCGATCGCAGACGCGGAAGCGATCGCGGTCGAGGCGGTAGCGCGCCTGAAGGCGCAGGGTGCGCTCGCGCTGCTCGGCACGGCCTGAGGAAGCCCCGATGGCGGGCGCCCCGGTCATCGTCACCCGTCCGGCCGAGCCAGGACGCAGGCTGGTCGAGGAACTAGGTCGGCGCGGCCGGGAGGTCGTGTGGTGCCCGGCCTTCGACATCGTCGCACCGGCCGACGAGGCCGAGGTCGGCCGCGTCCTGGCGCGGCTCGCCGACTATGACCTGGCGCTGTTCGTCAGTCCGAACGCAGTGCAGGCGACGGCGCCCCGCCTGGCGGTCGACTGGCCCGCCAGTACCGTGATCGGCGCCGTCGGCGCAGCCACCCTCGAAGCGACTGCCGCGTTGCGCGGCGCGGCGCACGCCGTGAGGCTCGCGCCCGATCAAGAGGACGAATCCGGATCGGAAGGGTTCTGGCGCGCCTGGCAGGCGAGCGGCCGCCTGGCGCACAGGGTGCTGCTGCTGCGCGCAGCGGCCGGACGCGACTGGATCGTCGACCGGTTCCGCGCCGCCGGTGCGGTCGTCGATGCACTCGCCGTCTACGAGCGCCGGGCGCATCGTCTAGGCGAACCCGAGCGGCGGCTGATCCAGGAGTGGCAGCGCGATGGACGCGCGCCGATCACGATCGTCAGCAGCACCGAATCCGTCGCATCGATCCTGGAGCAGCTGGAAGGAATCGAGGGCGCCGCGGACTGGCTGAAGCAGGGGATCGCGCTGGCAACTCATCCGCGCATCGCACAGCGGCTGCACTCTGCGGGGTTCGCTCGCATCGAAACGAGCAGCGCGGACGACTCGGCGGTGATCGGCACGCTAGAATCCATGCACGGCTGACCGCCTTCCGGCCGGCCCGCAGTGCGACGCCTGCGTCGCCCCCACCACGGCCATCCAGCAATCGACGTGAGTACGGAACCGACCACGAGCCCGGAAGCGGCGGTCTTGCCGCCCGCCGCGCGTCGAGATGCGTCGTCGGGCGCCACGCCGCCTGAACGTCGCTCGCGCGCGGCGCTGCTCGCGATACTGGCGATCGTGCTCGCTCTCGCTGTCGCGGTCGTCTCCTACGCCCAGCTCGCGGCGGTGAAACAGGACACAGCGCGCCGGCTCGGCGAGTTGCAGCAGGCGGCCGCTGCAGCGACGGAGACCGCAGCGCGGGCGGACGCCGAAGCGCGCACTGCGCGACAGCAGGCGGTCGTGCTGGAATCGAGGCTTGCCGAGGTCGAGAGCCAGCGACAGGCGCTCGAACAGTTGTACGCGGACCTGTCGCGCGGCAGGGACGAGGCCGTGCTGGTCGAGGTCGAGCGTCTCATCACGCTGGGCACCCAGGAACTGCAGATCGCCGGCAACGTGCCGACCGCGCTGGCGGCACTGCAGACGGCCGACACGCGTCTTGCCCGCCTCGAGAGCCCGCGGTACCTGCCCTTGCGACGCGTGCTTGCCCGCGACATCGAACGCCTCAAGGCCGCGCCGTCGGTCGACGCGACCGGGATCGCGCTGAAGCTCGATCAGTTGATCGCGGGCGTCGACGGCTGGCCGCTCCTCGCCGACGCGGCCGCCAGCGCGCCTGTATCAGGGTCGGCCAGTCCGCCCACGATCAAGCCGGGCGAGGTGTCGTGGTGGGAGCGCGCGTGGAACACCCTGCAGCGGGAACTCGGAGACTACCGCGACCTGAT
>JAOUJD010000372.1 GCA_029883565.1 Burkholderiaceae bacterium | reverse complement strand
GGTGGAGGCCGACCTGGCCGGCACGCGGCCGATGCACCGGCTGGTGCAGGGCGACGTCGGCAGCGGCAAGACCGTGATCGCGGCGCTCGCGGCCGCGCGCGCGATCGAGTGCGGATTCCAGGTCGCGCTGATGGCGCCCACCGAAATCCTCGCCGAGCAGCACTTCCGCAAGATCGCGCAGTGGCTCGAGCCGCTCGACATCCGCGTCGCCTGGCTCGCCGGGCGCCTGACCGCCTCCGCCAAGCGCGCGGCGCAGCAGGCGGTGCGGTCCGGCTTGGCGCAGCTGGTCGTCGGCACGCACGCGCTGATCCAGGACGCCGTCGACTTCCACCGCCTCGGCCTGGCGATCGTCGACGAGCAGCACCGGTTCGGCGTGGCGCAGCGGCTGGCGCTGCGCGGCGACGACGAGCGCGGCGTGCTGCCGCACATGCTGATGCTGTCGGCCACGCCGATTCCGCGCACGCTCGCGATGAGCTATCTGGCCGACCTCGACGTGTCGGTGATCGACGAAATGCCGCCGGGCCGCCGGCCGGTGGTGACCAAGCTGGTCTCGATGCGCCGGCGCGAGGAGGTCATGGAGCGCATCCGGGCCGAGGCGCGTGCCGGCCGCCAGGCGTACTGGGTCTGCCCGCTGGTCGAGGCGAGCGACGTCATCGAGGCCACCGCGGCCACCGAGACGCACGAGCGCATCACGCAGTTGCTGCCCGACCTTCGCATCGGGCTGCTGCACGGGCAACTGCCGCCGGCCGAGAAGTCCGCCGTGATGCGGGCGTTCATCGCACGCGAACTCGACGTGCTGGTGGCGACGACGGTGATCGAGGTCGGGGTGGACGTGGCGAATGCGACGCTGATGGTGATCGAGCACGCCGAGCGCTTCGGGCTCGCGCAGCTGCACCAGCTGCGCGGCCGGGTAGGGCGCGGCGCGGACGACAGCTTCTGCATCCTGCTGTACGACGACGCACTGTCCGACGTGGCGCGCGAGCGCCTGAAGGTGATCTACGAGACGGCGGACGGTTTCGAAGTGGCGCGGCGAGACCTTATGATGCGCGGGCCGGGCGAGTTTCTCGGCGCGCGGCAGTCCGGCGCGCCGCTGCTGCGATTTGCCGACCTCGAGCGCGATGCGGCGCTGGTCGAGCGGGCGCGGGCGGCGGCCACTGACCTGCTCGCGCATGAACCCGCCGCCGCTGCTGCCCACGTGCGGCGCTGGTACGAAGGGCGCCACGCCTTCCTGACCGCATGACACTGACCGAACTGAAGTACATCGTCGCCGTCGCCCGTGAGCGCCACTTCGGTCGCGCCGCGGAGGCCTGCTTCGTCAGCCAGCCGACGCTGTCCGTCGCGATCCGCAAGCTCGAGGACGAGCTGGGGACCCAGATCTTCGAGCGCCGCACCAACGACGTCACGATGACCCCCGCCGGCGAGCGCATCGTCGGCCAGGCGCAGCGCGTGCTGGACGAGGCGGCCCAGATCAAGGAACTGGCGCGCCTCGGACAGGACCCGCTGACCGGACCGCTGCAGCTGGGCGTCATCTACACGATCGGACCGTACCTGCTGCCGGGACTCGTGCGCCAGCTGCTGAAGGACGCGCCGAAGATGCCGTTGCTGCTGACGGAGAACTTCACCGTCAAGCTGCTCGAGTTGCTGAAGAACGGCGAGATCGACGTGGCGATCATGGCGCTGCCGCTGCCTGAAAGCGGGCTGATGACGCAGGCGGTGTACGACGAGGAATTCATCATCGCCGTACCCAAGCGCCATCCATGGGCCAGGCGCAAGGCGATCCCGAGCGAGGACCTGAAGCGCGAGACCATGCTGCTGCTCGGCACCGGCCACTGCTTCCGCGACCAGGTGCTGGAGGTGTGCCCCGAGCTGTCGCGGTTTTCCAGTTCGGCGGAGGGAATGCAGAAGACGTTCGAGGGCTCGTCGCTCGACACGATCCGCCACATGGTGGCGTCCGGACTGGGCGTGACGGTGCTGCCGCGCACGTCGGTGCCGGTCAAACCCGGGCGCGACGCGCTGCTCGAATACGTGCCCTTCAAGGCGCCGGTGCCCGACCGCCGGGTCGTGCTGGCGTGGCGCAAGTCGTTCACGCGCGTGGCGGCCATCGAGGCGCTGCGGCAGGCCATCCTCAAGTGCCAGCTGCCTGGGGTGAAGATGCTGCCGAACGCGCCGACCGAGGCCTGGTAGCCGGACGCTATCGGATCATTAGGAAATCACGACTTGCGGCTGGCGGGTCGCCTGCCTAGCATTGAACGCAAGGACAGGAGGTCA
>JAOUJD010000371.1 GCA_029883565.1 Burkholderiaceae bacterium | reverse complement strand
TAGAACGAGTCGCCTAACGCAGCGGGGTCGCGCCCGCGCCTCGCGGGCCGGGTCGCGGCTACCATCGGCCTCATGAGCGAACCCTATCCCCACCTGCTGGCCCCGCTGGACCTGGGCTTCACCACTTTGCCCAATCGTGTGCTGATGGGCAGCATGCACACCGGCCTCGAGGACGGCCGCAAGCACTTTCCGGCCATGGCCGCGTACTTCGCCGAGCGGGCGCGCGGCGGTGCCGCCTTGATGGTCACCGGCGGCTTCGCGCCCAACATCGAAGGCTGGACCAAGCCGCTGGCCGGAACCCTGTCGACTTCGGGCGCGGCGCGGCGACATCGGGTGGTGACCGACGCGGTCCATGCGGAAGGCGGTCGCATCGCACTGCAGATCCTGCATACCGGTCGGTACGGATATCACCCGTTCTGCGTGGCGCCGTCGCGCATCAAGAGTCCGATCACGCCGTTCGCCCCGCGCGAGCTGTCGGCGCGCGGCATCGAGCGTCAGATCCGCGCGTTCGTGCGCTGCGCGACGCTTGCGAGGGAAGCCGGCTACGACGGCGTCGAAGTGATGGGCAGCGAGGGCTACTTCATCAACCAGTTCCTCGTCACGCACACCAACCAGCGCACCGACGAATGGGGCGGGCCGTACGAGAACCGGATGCGCCTGCCGGTCGAGATCGTCACGCGCGTGCGCGAGGCCGTGGGACGCGACTTCATCGTGATCTACCGCCTGTCGATGCTGGACCTCATTCCGGACGGCAGCAGCTGGCCCGAGGCGGTCGCCCTGGCGAAGGCGGTGACGCACGCCGGCGCGACGATCATCAACACCGGGATCGGCTGGCACGAGGCGCGCATCCCGACCATCGCCACGAGCGTGCCGCGCGGCGCGTTCGCCTGGGTCACGAAGAGAATGCGCGAGGAGCTGCGTGGCGCCGGCATCACGATTCCGCTCGTCACCAGCAATCGCATCAACACGCCGGAGGTCGGCGAGCAGGTGCTGGCGGACGGATGCGCGGACATGGTCAGCCTGGCGCGACCGCTGCTGGCCGATCCCGACTTCGTTGCGAAGGCGCGGGCGGGCCGGGCACAGGACATCAATACGTGCATCGCGTGCAACCAGGCCTGCCTCGACCACGCATTCAAGAACGAGCTGGCGACCTGCCTGGTCAACCCGCGCGCTGCGCGCGAGACCGTGCTCGTGATCAGGGCGGCGGCACAGCGGCTGCGTTACGCCGTGGTCGGCGCCGGACCTGCCGGCCTCGCCGCCGCCACCACGCTGGCGGAGCGCGGGCACGAGGTGCACCTGTTCGAGGGCGCAGCGCAGATCGGCGGGCAGTTCAACATGGCCCGCCGCATACCTGGCAAGGAGGAGTTCAGCGAGACGCTTCGCTACTTCGCCAGGCGCATCGAAGCGACTGGCGTGAAGCTGCACCTGGGTACGCGCGTCACCGCCGACCGGTTGGTGGCGGACAAGTTCGACGGCGTGCTGCTCGCCACCGGCGTCGTCCCGCGCGATCCCAGGATCCCGGGGCAGGACAGTCCGAACGTGCTGAGCTACGTCGACGTGCTGCTGCACGGCAAGCCGGTCGGCGAACGGGTGGCGATCGTCGGTGCGGGAGGCATCGGGTTCGACGTCGCCGAGTTTCTGGTCACGCCGCCCGGCCACTCGCCGACGCTCGACCTGAAGGAGTGGCTGGCGGAGTGGGGCGTTGCCGATCCCGTGCAGGTGCGAGGCGGCGTCGTTCGCCCGCGGCCGTCGCCGCCGGCGCGCAAGGTGACCCTGCTGCAGCGCAAGGCGGGCAAGCTCGGCAAGGGCCTGGGCAAGACCACCGGATGGATCCATCGCGCGGCGCTGCTGATGAAGAACGTGGAGATGATCGGCGGCGTCAACTACGAGCGCATCACGCCGGAAGGCCTGTTCGTCACCTACGGCGAACAGCGCAAGGACGGGCAGCTGATCGAGTGCGACACCGTGGTGCTCTGCGCGGGCCAGGAGCCGCTGCGCGAACTGCAGGCGCCATTGCTGGCGGCCGGCGTCCCGGTGCACCTGATCGGAGGGGCAGACGAGGCCGCGGAACTGGACGCAAAGCGGGCGATCGACCAGGGCACACGCCTGGCGGCGCTGCTGGGCTCGACCGAGCAGTTCGTCGACAGGCGAGCGGCCTGATCGTCCGGGAGGCGAGACATGAAGCCGTGCACCCGACCGGTGGTTCCTCGCCGGATCCGCTCCGGTCGAGCGGCTTGCCCTTGATTCTCGATGCGCCTCGGGGAGTGCGAGCC
>JAOUJD010000370.1 GCA_029883565.1 Burkholderiaceae bacterium | reverse complement strand
CGGCGTGTTCGGCGACCGCTACGTGTCGCTCGGCGAGCCGGTCGGCGGCAACGCGTGGGTTGTGCGCGTCTACAGCAAGCCCTTCATCGTCTGGATCTGGGGCGGGTGCGTGCTGATGGCGCTCGGCGGACTGGTGGCGCTGGCCGACCGTCGCTATCGGCTGCTGGCGCGGCGCGACCAGGCGGCACTGGGCGGCAAGGCGGCGGCGGCATGAACACAGGTTGCGTTCCGGTCCCTGGCCCGGCCACCGGGTCGCGGGCGATCGCGAGGACACTCCCATGAGCGAAGCTGTGAACCAGGACGGCCTCACGCCGCCCGTCGAACCGAAGTCGAAGAAGATGCGTTTCCTGGTCCCGCTGGCGATCTTCGTCGTGCTGGCCGGGTTCCTCTACCGCGGCCTGTTCCTGAATCCGCGCGAGGTGCCGTCGCCGCTGGTCAACAAGCCGGCGCCGCAGTTCACGCTGGCGCAGCTCGCGCAGCCCGACCAGTCGTTCGGGCCGGAACAGATGAAGGGGCAGGTGTGGCTGCTGAACGTGTGGGCCTCGTGGTGCGTGGCCTGCCGGCAGGAACACCCGCTGCTGGTGGAGCTGTCGAAGCGCAAGGCGGTGCCGATCATCGGCCTCAACTACAAGGACAAGCCGGACGCCGCCGCCGGCTGGCTGGCGCAGCTGGGGAATCCGTACGACCTGTCGGTGAAGGACCTCGACGGGCGCGTCGGCATCGAGTACGGCGTGTACGGGGTGCCGGAGACCTTCCTGATCGACAAGGCCGGAGTCATTCGCTACAAGCAGATCGGCCCGGTCACGGAGGAAGTGTGGACCAAGAAGATGCTGCCGCTGATCGAGGAGCTGAGAAGATCATGAAAAGACTCCTGGCCCTGCTGCTGGCGGCGCTGCTGCCGCTGGGGGCGCTGGCGGCCGACGCGACGCCGACCGACCTGGATCCGGTGGCGGCGAAGCGCGCGGTGGATCTCGCTGCGCAGCTGCGCTGCCTCGTGTGCCAGAACCAGACGATCGCCGAGTCCAACGCCGAGCTGGCGGTCGACCTGCGCCGCCAGGTCAACGAGCAGATCAAGGCCGGCAAGAGCGACCGCGAGATCGTCGACTTCATGGTCGCGCGCTACGGCGACTTCGTGCTGTACAAGCCGCCCTTCAACGTGACGACGGTGCTGCTGTGGCTCGGCCCTGCGCTGCTGGCGATCATCGCCATCGTCGTGTTCGCGCGCACGGTGCGCGCGCGCAATCGCGCCATCGTTCAACGCCCGCTGACCGACGCCGAGCGCGCCGAGGCCGAGCGCCTGCTTGCGCAGGTTTCCAGGGAACAAAGGTAGCCAAGTGACCGCCTTCATCATCATCGCCACCCTGATGGTGGCCGCTGCGCTCGCGTGGGTTCTGTGGCCGCTGCTGCGCCCGTCCTCCCGCGCCACGGTCGAGCGCCGCCTCGTCAATCTCACCGTCTACAAGGACCAGTTCGCCGACCTCGACTCCGACCTGGCGCGCGGAACGCTGTCGCGCGAGCAGTACGACGAGGCGAAGTCCGAACTGGAGCGGCGCATGCTCGACGAGTCGCGCGCCGACCCGACGGCGCCGATCGCCGCCTCGGCCGGCGGCCGCAGGACCGCGCTCGTGGTCGGACTGGCGATCCCGGTCATCGCCGGGCTGCTGTACTGGAAGCTCGGCGCCCCTGACGCGTTCTCGCCGCTGGCGACGCCGCCCGAAAACCAGCACCAGCTCTCGGGCGAGCAGATCAACGAGATGACGGCCAAGCTGGCGGCGCGGCTCGAGAAGGAGCCGGACAACGTCGAGGGCTGGGTGATCCTTGCGCGGACGTATTACACCCAGCGCAAGTTCAGCGAAGCCGCGGCGGCCTACGACAAGCTCACCACGCTGCTGCCGAACGAAGCAGACCTCTTCGCCGACTACGCGGACGCGCTCGCGATGGCGCAGGGACGTTCGCTCAGCGGCAAGCCGATGGAACTGGTGAAGAAGGCGCTGCAGATCGATCCGAACCAGTGGAAGGCGCTGGCGATGGCGGGCACCGAGGCCTTCGACCGCAAGGACTACAAGGGCGCGATCGAATACTGGGAGCGGCTCAAGGCGACGGCCGGGGCCGATGCCCCGATCGGCAAGCAGATCCAGGCCAGCATCGACGAGGCCCGCCAGCTCGCCGGGCTGCCGCCCTCGCAGGTCGCGGCGGCGCCTTCCGCCGCGACGGCCGCCGCGGGCAGGTCCGCGCCGGCCGGGCCTGCGGCGAAAGGCCAGGCGGCCGCGGTGA
>JAOUJD010000368.1 GCA_029883565.1 Burkholderiaceae bacterium | reverse complement strand
TGCCGCGGTTCGTCCTGAAGCGGTTGGCGATGTCCTGGAACACCTCGTTCTGCGCGTTGTATGCGGACAGCAGGTTGGCGTTCTCCGGCGTCGACGCATCGAGCGGCGCCTTCAGGGGCTCGCGTCCGAACACCGCCTGGTACCAGAAGTGGACCGCGCCCATGGCGTAACGCTGGTCAGCCGCCATCTGCTGGCCGAGCCACTGCAGAGCGCTGGGGTTGCCCGTGACGCCGCCCGGCATCGCCGTCCCGTAGTAGCCCGGCGCCTTCTCGTCGCGGAACCAGTTGTCCCCGAGCTTGTAGTACGCCTGGTTGTTGGCGTCCTTGGGATAGCTTCCGGAACGGTACGACCCCGGCAGCGCGTGGTCCTTGCCGGTCGAGTCCTTGAACGGCAGGTACCTGTTGTTCTCCTGCCAGTTCTGGAAGCCGGCCGCCATCGGGTCGATCGTGTCGTGGCAGGCCGCGCACGCCGGGTTTTCCACGGTCGGAACGCGGAAGCTGCCGCCGTCGTCGATCGGACGCACGGCCAGCGCGCTGACGTCGGTCGCCAGGAACTGTTTGGCGGCGATGTAGATGCGGTGACGATTGCGGTTGGTCGGCGTCGTCGGGAAGCGCGACAGCCAGCTCTGCGTCGACAGCACGCCGGCGTGTTCGCGGGTGCCGCCGAGACGCTGGCTGGGCAGCGTGGCCGGCAGGAACACCGTGTCGTTCGCCGGATCGGCGAACGTGCCGGTCACGGTCGCCTGCATGTACTGCGCGACGATCGCGTTCACGACGGTGTAGTTGCCGCTGACCATGTCGGTCCACGAGCGTTCGTTGTTGACGATGTACTTCATCAGCTCGATCGGCTCGACCCGCGTCCCCGTGATGAAGCGGTTGCGCTCGTTGGCCGCGAGGTTGGTGTTGTTGATGATGTTGGTCGCGCTCGGCCAGTCGGCGACGGCGTAGCCCATGTTGTTGCCGAGGACCGTGGCGCCGCGGGTGAGGAACTGCGTCTCGCCGGCTTCGTCGAGGAAGGCATTGAAGGCCGGGCCCTCCATGTAGCCGCGGATCGTCTGGCGCAGGATCGGCGTGCCGCCGCTGGTAACGGCCGCTTCCTCCGCGGCGGTCGGGTTGCGGCCGGCGAACAGGATCGCGGCACGCGCCAGGATCTTCTGGTCGGTGGCGAATGTGACGCCGTTCCAGAACTGACCCATCGCCGGACCGTCGATCGGAGTCGAATTGCACGCCTGCTTCATCACGGGAACGAGGGCGGCGAGGTCCTGGTAGCGCGGATCGCTGGAACTGACGAACGGCGCGCCGCCGGAGTGCGTCGGCAGGCCGAGCGTCTTCGACAGCAGCAGCGCGTCATTCTTCAGCGCGTAGTCACGGACGACGTTGTAGTTCTGGACCACAGAGCCAGTCGTCAGCACGAAACCCGAGCCGCCGGCCACGCCGTTCGCCGTGTGGCAGAGCGTGCACAGGCCGTTCATGCTGGGCCACACCTTGGTCGTGAACTCGGTCGGAGCGGTGGAGCACTGGGTGCTGCCCGTCATCACGGTCACGGTGAGGGCCGCGCGATTGAACCTGCCGGCGGAGTCGCGCACCGTGAGGGTGACTGGGTACGCGCCCGGCGACATGAAGGTGTGCTGGACCGTCTGCCCGTTGGCGACCGGGCTGTTGTCCTTGAAGTCCCACTCATAGCTGGCGATGCTGCCGCGCGGGTTGGCGGCCGTGAACGTCATCTGCAGCGGCGCATTGCCAGTGGTCGCAGCGTCGGTCATCGGCGTCGCCGAGATCGCGGTGGTCTGGCCTGATGCCGATGCTTGTGTCTCCGGCGTGTTGCCACCGCCGCAGCCCGCCATCACGGCCACTGCCAGCAGCGACAGCCACAGGTTGCGGGTTGTCTGCGCAATCCTTGATGTCATGTCCATTGTGGTTGCTCCCTCAAGTCCGTCCGGTCCGTCCGGCAGCGAACTGTGCCTTCGTCTCCTGAAAAAAAAACTCGGGAGGACGGATGAGGACTGGCTACCGTTCGCATCACGCGCAACGCGCCGAGAGGGAATTTTTCCCATTCGGACATCGTTTTCGAGCCTTTATTCATCCGAGGGGATGAGGCGAATTGCCGCAGCGAACGCTAGAGTCTGCACATGCCGTTCGACTCCAGCCTTCAGCGCTTCTGCATCGCTCACGACGAGGCCTTCGTGGTGCCCGCCGAGAGCCTTGACCGCCACGGCATGCGGCCCGAGTTAGCGCGCCTGCTTCTCGACGAAAGGCGGCTCTCGATGGATCAGCTGCGC
>JAOUJD010000369.1 GCA_029883565.1 Burkholderiaceae bacterium | reverse complement strand
CCTCGCGGTGGTTCTGGCCGGCATCGCGTCGGGGCTCCTGCTCGCGCTGGTGCGGGCCTTTCGCATCAGGGCGGTCAACTTCTTCATCATCCTGGGGGTGGATGTCCTGCGCGCACTGCCACCGCTGGTGCTGATCATCGGCTTTTACTTCGCGCTGCCCGCCATCGGCGTCCGCATGTCGGCGTGGGTCGCGACCTGGCTCGCGCTGTCGCTGGTACTGATGGCTTTCGCCGAGGAGATCTTCTGGGCCGGCATCCTCGCGGTGCCCAAAGGGCAATGGGAGGCGGCGCGCTCCACCGGCCTCTCGTTCGTGCAGACGCTCACCGAAGTGGTGATGCCACAGGCGGTGCGGATGACCATTCCACCGCTCACCAACCGTACCATCGCCATCACCAAGGGCACCGCGCTCGGCGCGGTGGTGGCGGTGGGCGAGATCCTCTACCAGGCGCAGACCGCGTACTCGTTCTCCTACAATCCGTCGCCGCTGGTGCTCGGCGCGGTGGCGTACCTGATCCTTTTCATCCCGGTGGCTTACTTCGGCCGCTGGGTCGAGAAGCGCTTCGTCTGGAAGCGTTGATGACATGGACCACCTGATCCACAGCTTCTTCAACTTCGAGATACTGTCGCAGGCCTGGCCGCTGCTCCTGGCCGGGTTCTGGATGACGGTAGGACTGGCGCTGTTGGTGGTGCCGCTCGGGCTGGCAGGCGGCCTGCTCGTGGCGCTGGCCTCGACCTCGCGCCACCGCCTGGCGCGCTGGCTGGTGGTGATCTACGTCGACTTCTTCCGCGCCTTCCCGCCGCTGGTGCTGCTGATGTTCATCGCCTTCGGCCTGCCCTTCCTGGGCTTCAACCCGGGTGCCTTCATTGCCGTGGCACTGTCGCTCCTGCTCAACACGTCGAGCTACTATGGCGAGATCTTCCGCGCCGGCATCGAGTCGATTGCGCGCGGCCAGCACGAGGCCGCGCGCTCGACCGGTCTGTCGGTACCGCAGACCATGGCTTACGTGGTGCTGCCGCAGGCGATCAAGAACGTGGTGCCAGATCTCATCTCGAACACCCTCGAAGTGATCAAGCTCACGTCGCTCGCGAGCGTAGTGGCGCTACCCGAGCTCCTGTACGCCGCGCGCCAGGCACAGTCGCTCACCTACAACGCCACGCCGATCATCGCCGCGGGTATCATCTACCTCGTCTGCCTGTGGCCCCTCGTGCGGCTGCTGAGCCGCTTCGAGCACCGCCAGATCGCCCTGCACTGAACGTGAACCAGCGCATCCTCGTCATCAACCCGAACTCGACCGAAGCCGTGACGCGCGGCATCGACGAGGCCTGCGAGCCACTGCGCATGACGGGTGGCCCGGGCATCGACTGCGTGACGCTCAAGGAGGGTCCGCCCGGCGTCGAGACGCAGCAGCACGTCGACGGCGTCGTCGCACCGCTCATCAATCTCGTACGCAGCCGCGAGAAGGACTATGACGCCTTCGTAATCGCCTGCTACAGCGACCCGGGGCTGCACTCGGTGCGCGAGGTGACGAAGAAGCCCGTGCTCGGCATCTCCGAGTGCGGCATCTTCACCGCCCTGACCCTCGGGCAGAAATTCGGCGTGATCGCCATCCTAAAGCAGTCGATCGCGCGCCATCTGCGCTACGTCGGCGCGCTCGGCGTTTCGCAGCGCCTGGCCGGAGAGCTGCCCGTGGGGCTGCCGGTGACCGAGCTCAGCGACGAGAAGAAGACTTTCGGCCGCATGGTCGATGTTGGCAAGGCGCTGCGCGACACGCACGGCGCGGATGTCGTCGTGATGGGCTGCGCGGGGATGGCGCGCTACCGCAAGCCGCTGCAGGATGAGATCGGGATTCCCGTGGTCGAGCCAACGCAAGCGGCGGTGGCGATGGCGATTGCGCGCGTTCGACTCAACTGGGCTGGCTTGTAGTCAAATCCTATTCCGGCAAGGTCCCCGGCAGGCTGAACCGCTGCCGCGTCGTGCAGTAGCGATCCGCGAACAGCCTGCCAATCGGGCGGAAGTGCTCCTCCGAGACCCGCTTCGACACCGGATCGATCACGCCTTCGCGCGCGTGCACGAGCAGAATCTCGCCGATTACCATCTCGCGCCCAGCGCCCCACTCGAGCCGCCGCTCGACCGTGCATTCGAGGCAGGCAGCGGCCTCGGCGATGCGCGGGTGCCTGACGAGTTTCGCCTTCGCCTGGGTGAGGCCGGTCTTCTCGAACTCGCTTTCCTCCGCGCCGTACTCGTAGCTCGAGACGTGCATCGCATTTGCGGTCGCCT
>JAOUJD010000366.1 GCA_029883565.1 Burkholderiaceae bacterium | reverse complement strand
GGGACGCGATCGTCGTCAAGCAGCAGCCCGACGACGCCGATTTCGACCTGGGCGAGACTCAGTATGCGTCGGTTCGCTGGTTCACCACCTCGACACCGTCGTTCGGCGCGATCGGTCCGTCGCAGGTCGATCCGCGCACCGGCGAAATCCTCGATGCCGACATCGGCTGGGACGCAAGCCAGGTGCGCGCGATCCGCGCGGCGAAGAGCGAAGGCGTCGTCACGTACCAGCCGATGTTCGACGAGGCGACCGGTCATGTGCATGCCGACGCCATCGGCTCGGCCGACGGCCGCCTGTGCACCTACCGGGACCTCGCGGCCCGCGAGATGGGCTTCGCGTTCGCCCTGCTCGAGGCGCGCGGCGAGCTGGATCCGGACAGTCCGGAAGCGGACAAGCTGGTGGCCGATTTCCTGCGCGACATCACGATGCACGAGGTCGGCCACACGCTCGGGCTGCGCCACAATTTCCGCGCGTCGATCGTCGCGACCCAGGCCCAGCTGTCCGACCGGGCCTATGCTGAACAGAACGGCCTGACCGGCTCGGTGATGGAGTATTCGCCGATCAACCTGTCGCTGAGGGGCGAGAAGCAGGGCGCCTACTTCACGCCGACGCTCGGTGCCTACGACTACTGGGCGATCGAGTACGCGTACAAGCCGATCGCCCCGGAGCAGGAGAAGGCGGAACTGGCCCGGATCGCCGGCCGCTCGAACGAGCCGCAACTCGCGTTCGCGACGGACGAGGACGTCGCCTTCTCGATCGACCCGCTGGTCAACCAGGGCGACCTCGGCAACGACCCGCTGGGTTTCTTCAAGCGGCGCGTGAAGCTGTCGCAGGAACTGTGGCAGCGCCTGGAGCAGAGGCAGCTGCCGGCCGGGGAAAGCTACTCCGTGCTGCGGCGGCGTTTCCTGACGGGATTCACGCAACTCGGAATGGCGATGGCGTCCGCGGCCAAGTACGTGGGCGGGGCGGAGATCATCAACGACTATTCGGGCAGCGCGCGCACTCCGGTGACGCCGATTCCGGCGGCAAAGCAGCGCGAGGCGCTGGCCACGATCGCGGACGGCCTGCTGAAGAGCGACAGCTTCAAGGTGTCGCCCACCTTCATGCGCAAGCTGGTGTCGGACCGCCTCGAGCGCGACTCGCTGTACCTGTCGAACCCGCAGGCGATTCCCGCGACGGTCGAACTCGCGTTGCCGGACCGGGTGCTGACGGTGCAGCGCGACGTGCTCAACCGCCTGATGAGCCCGGTCGTCGCGCGTCGCGTGACGGAGAACGGCGTGCGCGCCGGCCGCGGCGACGTGTTCACGTTGTCGGAGCTGTACGGCACCGTGCAGAACTCGGTGTGGGACGAAGCGCGCCGGGGCGCCGAATCCGATCCTCTGCGGCGCAACCTGCAGCGCGAGCATCTGCGCCGCGTCACGGCCGCGGTGCTGGGCTCGTCGGCGGGCTATCCGGCGGATGCGCGCGCGCTGCTGCGCCGGGACGCGCGCCAGTTGCGCGACTGGCTTGCCGCCGCGGCGACGAAGCCCGGGCTGTCGGCCGAGACGCGCGCGCACTATGCGGAAGCGGCCGAATCGCTCAGCGAAGCGCTGAAGGCGCCGATGGTGCGCTCCGGCGTCTAGGACCCACCTTCCGGAGCGCCGCGGGCGTGGCGCTCCGGGCCCCATCGGCATAGGTTCTACACTTCAGGGGTGGCCGGTCGTCGATCCCCCTCCAGGAAAGTCCTGACCTTCGCAGCCGACGCGGACAACGCGGAGCTGGCGAACGTCACGGGCGCGCTCGACGCCAACCTGCGTCAGATCGAGACCGAGCTGGACGTCACGATCGCGCGCCGCGGCCACCAGTTCCGCGTCGAAGGCGACGCCGCGCACGCGCAGTCGGCCGTCGACGTCCTCCAGCACTTCCTCGACCGCACCCGGCGCAGCCGCCGCGCGCTGTCGGTCGACGACATCCAGCTCTACTTCGTCGAGCTGCGCGGCCGCCGGGGCGCGCATGCGAAGGTGGACATCGACGACGGCGAGTCGCTGCCGCAACTGCACACGCGACGGCCGGACCTGCACGGCCGCACGCCGCGCCAGCGCGACTACATCCAGGCCATCCTCAACCACGACATCACGTTCGGCATCGGCCCGGCCGGCACGGGCAAGACCTATCTCGCGGTCGCCGCGGCGGTCGACGCGCTGGAGCGCGACCTCGTGAAGCGCATCGTGCTGACGCGGCCCGCGGTGGAGGCCGGCGAGCGCCTCGGTTTCCTGCCCGGGGACCTCGCGCAGAAGGTCGACCC
>JAOUJD010000367.1 GCA_029883565.1 Burkholderiaceae bacterium | reverse complement strand
GGTTGGTGATGAAGGCCTTCTTGCCGGCCGCCGCGTTGGCGGGGTCGTCGAACCAGAAGCCGATCAGCAGGTAGGAGGCCAGCCCCACGCCCTCCCAGCCGACGAACAGCACGAGGAGCGACCGGCCGAGCACGAGCGACAGCATGAAGAACAGGAAGAGATTGAGGTACGCGAAGAAGCGCGCGTAGCTCTTGTCGTCGTGCATGTAGCCGATCGAGTAGATGTGGATCACCGATCCCACGCCCGTCACGATCAGCGCCATGACCGCCGACAGCCGATCGAGGTAGAACCCGATCTCGAACGAGCGCTCGCCGATCTGCGCCCACGTGTACGCGACCTCGACCAGCGGACCCCCGGTCGCGGCGATCTCGAGGAACCCGCGCACGGCGAGGGCGAAGGATACGATCGGCAGCCCGCAGCCCACGACGGTGACGAAAGTCCGGCCGAACGGGGCCGCGGCGAGCCGTGTGGCAAAGAGTCCGTTCAGCACGGCTCCGGCCAGCGGCAGGACGACGATCAGGGTGAGCAGGTGCGTCACCGGCTATCCTTTCAGGTCGCCGAAGGCGTCCGCTTCCAGCGTGTGCTTCCGGCGCACGAGCAGGAGGACGATCGGAATGGCGATGGCGATT
Source organism: Burkholderiaceae bacterium (assembly GCA_029883565.1). GTDB lineage: Bacteria > Pseudomonadota > Gammaproteobacteria > Burkholderiales > Burkholderiaceae_F > JAOUJD01. Next base: position 1,655 of record JAOUJD010000367.1, on the reverse strand, counting down.
TCCGCCGCGGCGACGACGAAGATCAGGAACACGAGCACCGCGCCGGCCGCCGTGCCCGTCTGCTGCGCGAACGTGACGAGGGACAGGTTCACGCCGTTCATCATCAGCTCCATGCACATCAGCATGACGAGCAGATTGCGCCGGATGATGACGCCGGCGAGCCCCACGGCGAACAGCGCCACGGCGACCAGCAGGAGGAACTGGACCTTATCCATCGTGCTTCCGGGTGCCCTTGATGACGGCCAGCGCCGCGACCACGGCCGCCACCAGCAGCACCGACGTGAGTTCGAAGTGCAGCCAGTACTCGTTGAGGAAGGCGATCGAGAACTGCTGCAGGCCGAACGAGCCCGCCAGGTTGACGGGCGCGTGGAGCCCGCGCCAGAAGGCGTAGGCCAGCACGGCGAGCAGCAGCACGCCGCCGATCAGGCCGGGCGCCAGCAGCGTCGAAAAGCGCCGCTTGAACGACGGGTCGCGCACGTCGAGCAGCATGATCACGTACACCATGAAGACCATCACCGCGCTCACGTAGATGAGCACCTGGAACGCCGCGATGAAGTGCACCCCGACCAGGCCGTAGATCGCGCCCAGGAACACCATGGTCGAAATGAGCGCCATCGCGACCTGCATCGGATGCCGGAGCACGAGCATCAGCACCGCCGCGACCAGCGCCGAGACGCCGCAGATCACCAGCAGCAGCGCGTCCAGATGCTGCAGTCCGTACTCGATCATGCGGAGCCTCCGGCCTTCGGCGGATACGGCTTGGCGACGTCGCGCTGCGGTTTCCAGGTGAGCAGCTCGTCCATCTTGAGCCACATGTGGTCACGGTCCATGGACGGCAGCTCGGGCACCTCCTTCACCATGCGAATCGCGTCCTCGGGACAGGCCTCCACGCACAGCCCGCAGAAGATGCAGCGCGAGTAGTCGATCTCGAAACGGGACGGCGACTTGGGATGCGCGGTGTCTTCGGGATCGAACGCGGCGTCGATCTCGATCACCTGCGCAGGGCACACCGTGGCGCACATGTTGCAGGCGATGCACTGCGGCCTGCCGTCGGGCCGCTGCGTCAGGATGTGCTTGCCGCGGTTGCCCGCCGCGTAGTCGGCCCGCGTCTCCTCGGGGTAGTACGTCGTGAGCGCGCCCTTGCGGCCCGTCATCCAGCGCCACATGTTGCGCAGGAAGACGCCGCCGGTGATGCCCAGCCCGCGCATGATCTCGAACAGGTAGACCCGCTCCCACCACGTCAGCGTGGGCGCGTTCCAGTAGACCTTGCGCTGGTACGGCTTGCGGCTCAACGCATCACCCATGATTCGACCACGCCAGCACGGCGGTGACGCAGAGATTGACGAGTGCCAGCGGCAGCATGAACTTCCACGCGAACATCAGGACCTGGTCGTAGCGGAAGCGCGGCAGCGACCAGCGGATGAGGATCTGGAAGCTGGCGACGGCCAGCACCTTCACGAGAAACACGACCAGCTGGGTCACGACGACCGCGCCATGGCTCATCGGCAGGACGAGATCGCCGGCGAACGCGATGCCGGCGTCGGTCATGAACGGCAGGTTGTAGCCGCCGAGGAACAGCGTCGTGAACAGCGCCGCGACGATGGCGATCTCGATGAACTCGGCGAACATGAAGAGGCCCATCTTCATCGCGCTGT
>JAOUJD010000365.1 GCA_029883565.1 Burkholderiaceae bacterium | reverse complement strand
CCGGCCTCGAACCGTCTGACGGCGACGAGATCATCCAGATCGGCGCCGTCCGCCTGGTCAACGGCAAGCTGCGCCGCTCGGAGTCGTTCGAGCAGCTGGTCGACCCGCGCCGGGACATCCCGGCGGCAACGATCCCGATTCACGGCATCCAGCCTTCGATGGTCGCCGGCCAGCCGACGATCGACGCGGTGCTGCCGGCCTTCCATGCCTATGTGCAGGACACCGTGCTGGTGGCCCATAACGCGGCGTTCGACATGCGCTTCCTGCAGATGAAGGAAGGGGCGCTCGGCCTGCGCTTCGATCAGCCGGTGCTGGACACGCTGCTGCTGTCGGCCGTCGTGCATCCGAACCAGGAATCGCACAAGCTCGAAGCGATCGCGGAGCGGTTCGGGATCTCGGTCATCGGCCGTCACACGGCGCTCGGCGACGCAATCGTGACCGCGGAGGTCTTCCTGAAGTTGATCCCCTTGCTGGCGGAAAAGGGCATCCGGACGCTGGGGCAGGCGCGGGAGGCCTCGCAGAAGACCTACTTCACACGGCTGAAGTACTGAGCTGTCGGCCGGTGCCCTTCGCACCGGGCCCGGGCACGGCGGGCGTCGCGCCGGGTCGCCGCGATCACGATCCCGGACGTGGCGGCGAGGCCTGTTCCGCTTCCGGCGCGCCCTGACCCTTGCGTGCCCGCCAGAGCCGCCGCAGCTCGTCCTCGCCGAGCGGCGCCGCCCGCTTCACGCGCAGGCTGTCGACCCACTCGAGGGCGAAATCGCGGTCGAGCGCGTAGTTGAGCGCGCCCGTGATCGCCATGGCGACGAGCGCGCCGATGCCGGCGAACGCCATGTCCTTCTGCGCATCCCAGACGTCGCCCTGGGTGCCGAGAAACGCGATGCCGAGATCGCCGCCGAACACTTCGGCCGCACCCCACTCGGCGAGCTCGTACAGCACCGAAGTCGACAAGGTGACGCTGAACGGGAAGAAGTAGCCCCAGAACCCTCTCTGATCGGCGACGCGCAGGAGAACTTCGCGGATGGGGTAGGCGAGCAGCAGCCCGTAGAAGAAGTGCACCGCCCGGTCGAAGTGGTTGCGTGCGCCCGGCGGGCTCGCCACGGCGCCGCCGGTGAGTGCGCTCACCCAGTCGGACCAGGGCACCAGCGAATAGGTGTAGTGCGCACCGACCGCGTGCAGCAACAGGAACACGTAGATCGTCGTGTACGAGATCCGGGACAGGGGCAGCGCGCGGTGACTCGCCAGCAGCGCGGCAGCAAAGGCGACGAGCAGCAGGTTCTCCAGCAGCCAGTCGCCGCGGTCGAACGGATCGATCGCCAGCAGCACCCAGACGACCGCGAAGGAGCCTGCGAGCCAACCCAGGTACGTTCGACGGGCGATCATCGCCAGCACATGCTTCCGGTCACTTCGCGGGCGCGGACCGCGAGACCCCTGGCGGAGGCGCTGCGATCAGGTTCCATATGAATCGCCCCACCGGCGGCCGGAAGATGTCGGAGTGCGAACCGCCATCCGTTCCCGGCGCCTCGAAGCGGACCAGCTTCGTCGCGTCCAGGTAGAGGACCTTCATCGATTCGTCATACGTTCCCTCGATCGCGCCGGTCGCATCGACCGAGGTGCAGCTCACGAGCCGGCCGGAGTTGCCGCGGCAGAACGACCTGAAGTAGCGGTAATTGCCGGCCAGATCGGCCCACAGAATGGCTCGCGTGGCCTTGTCGTGCCGGCTCGTGGTCAGCACGATCGACTTCACGCGGTCGCAGTCGTTCGGGAAGTAGACGTCCTCGTAGAAGAAGATCAGGCGGTCCTTCTTGAAGCGCTGCAACGAGAACGCCGGCTGGAAGCCGAACAGGCGATCGATCGCCCCCGGGGGCCGCACCAGCGGACTGCCGGCGTCGCGCCGGATCGCGGGTCCGATGCAAAGCGCGGTCGTCGCGGCGCGCGTGCCGAAGCTGTGGGTGATGAAGATGGTCGGCAGGCTTGCGCTCATCGGAAGCGCGATCTCGTCCGCGATGACGCCGACCCATGTCAACCCGAGCGTATCGGCGAGTTCGGCGATCCTCGCGTACGCGAACGCCTCGATCAGTGGGTCCAGCCAGCGGCTTGCCCACGGCCCCACCCAGGTGATGCCCACGAACAACGGCCGGAAGTCACCCTTCGCCGCCAGGTGCATGCCTCGTGCCAGGGAGTTGAAGTTCCGGATGGCCTCTTCCTGCGGGGTGCGCCACCCCATGATCGCGACGACCAGATGGCTGTAGTTCCCCGTGGCCGCGTCGTTGCGCAAGGCCTCCTTCAGCAGATCG
>JAOUJD010000364.1 GCA_029883565.1 Burkholderiaceae bacterium | reverse complement strand
GATGGGCTCGACCTACAACGTCAAGCTCGACCCCGCCGGGCACGCGGTGGAGCAACTTTCGGCCGCGGTGGACGCGACCCTGCAGGCGGTCGACCAGCGCATGTCGATGTTCCGCCCCGAGTCCGAACTCAGCGCCTTCAACGCGGCCTCGTCGGGGGTGCCGGTTCCTCTGTCGGCGGAGCTGTTCGGCGTGCTGGCCGTCGCGCAGGACGTCAGCCGCTGGTCCGCGGGCGCGTTCGACGTCACGGTCGCGCCGGCGGTCGAGACCTGGGGCTTCGGCGTCGCCAAGCGCCGCGTCGTCCCGGCCACGCGCGAGGTCGCACGGCAGCGGGCCCACGTGGACTGGCGCGGCCTGCGGCTGCATGCGGCCCAGCGCACCGCCACCAAGGCCCGCGCGGGCCTGCAGGCGGACCTCGGCGGCATCGCCAAGGGCTACGGCGTGGACGCCGTCGCGCGGACGCTCGACGAGCTCGGCATCGTTCACTACATGGTCGAAGTCGGCGGCGAGGTGCGCGCCAGGGGCGTCAACGGCGCCGGCGCGGCCTGGCAGATCGGGGTCGAGCAGCCGGACGCCGTGCCGCAGCGCGCGCGCTACGTCGTGCCGCTGGCCGGTCGCGCGATGGCGACGTCAGGCGACTACCGCAACTACTTCGAGCAGGACGGGCGCCGCTATTCGCACGAGATCGACCCCGTGACCGCGGCGCCGATCGCGCACCGGCTGTGCTCTGCCACGGTCGTGGCGGACGACTGCATCCGCGCCGATGCCATCGCCACCGCGCTGATCGTGCTCGGGCCGGAGCGCGGCTATGCGCTGGCCGAAGCGTCAGGCATCGCCGCCCACTTCATCGAGCGCAGCGCGCCCGGCCGGTTCAGCGACCGCATGACGCCGGCGTTCGCCGCCCTCGGGGCCCGCTTCGTCGGATGAACCTCAGCGCGCTCGCCACGGTATTCGCGCTGGCCGCCGTCCTGATCGGCCTGGCGGTCGTCGCGATGGCCGTCGGCGTCATCTTCCGCCGCCCGTGCCTGCGCGGTTCGTGCGGCGGTCCGGCGGTGACCGGTCCTGGCGGGGAGAAGCTTTCCTGTTCGGACTGCCCGAACAGGAACAAGAAAGCCGCGACCTAGACCGCGGCTTTTTCCTTGTTTGCCGACAACTCAGCTGGCCGTCCCCATCAGGAGGTTGGGCAGCCACAGGGTGATGATCGGCACGTAGGTGATCAGCAGCAGGAACGCGATCATCACCAGGATCCACGGCGCGCACGCCTTGGTGGTTTCGGTCAGCCCCATGCCCGAGATGCCGGACGCCACGTAGAGGTTGAGCCCCACCGGCGGCGTGATCATGCCGATCTCCATGTTGACCGTCATGATGATGCCGAGGTGGATCGGGTCGATGCCGAGCTTCATCGCGACCGGGAACAGGATAGGCGCCGTGATCAGCAGGATCGACGACGGCTCCATGAAGTTGCCCGCGATCAGCAGCAGGATGTTGACGACCACCAGGAACATCCATGGCGACAGGCCCATGTGATTGATCCAGTCGGCCAGGCTCTGCGGGATCTGCTCGCTGGTCAGCAGGAACGAGAACAGCACGGCGTTGGTGATGATGTACAGGATCATCGCCGACAGGTTGGCCGAGTCGAGCAGCACCTTCGGCACCTGCTTCAGGCTCAGGTCCTTGTAGACGAACACCGACACGAAGAACGCGTAGGCCGCGCTCATCGCCGCCGCCTCGGTCGGCGTGAAGATGCCGGCGTAGATCCCGCCGATGACGACGACGATCAGGAACAGTCCCCACATGCTCTCGCGGAAGGACGCCCACACCTCCTTGAGGCTGGCGCGCTTCATGCGGGGGTAGTTGCGCTTCTTCGCGACGGCCCAGGTCACGACCATCAGAAGCAGGGCGAGCAGGATGCCGGGGATGATGCCGGCGATGAACAGCCGCCCGATCGACGAGTTGGTCGAGACCGCGTAGATCACCATCACGATCGACGGCGGGATCAGGATGCCGAGCGCGCCCGCGGTACCGATGACACCCACCCCGAAATTTTTCGGGTAGCCCTGCTTCACCATCGCCGGCAGCAGGATGGAGCCGATGGCGACCACGGTGGCCGGGGACGAACCCGAGACCGCCGCGAAGAGCGCGCACGCGACGACACCGCCCAGCGCGAGGCCGCCGTGCCAGTGGCCGACGAGGGCGGTCGCGAAGCGGATCATCCGCTTGGCGACACCACCGTGCGTGAGGAAGCTGCCCGCCAGGATGAAGAACGGGATCGCCATGATCTCGAACTTCTCGATGCCCGTGAACAG
>JAOUJD010000102.1 GCA_029883565.1 Burkholderiaceae bacterium | reverse complement strand
AGCCCGTTGAATCGGTTCCTGAATAGGCACCCTCCGGCGCCGGAATCGTCGGAGGAGGTGGAGGCGTGGGTGCGGGTGCACTGTCGCCGCCTCCACCGCATGCACTCAATACAACTGCGATGGAAACCGCAGCTGCAACTGTCGTCATCTGCTTCATTTGAGCTCCTATTTCGCCCGAGGATCGGAACATCGACCGGGCTCATCGTAGGCAGGGATTCACTTGTGATCTACTGAACATTTATGAAGTAATATATGCACCATGTTCAACCTTCGTAGCGTCGACCTGAACCTGCTGCCCGTCTTCGAGGCGGCCTACGAGGAGCAGACCCTGTCACGCGCCGCGCAGCGACTGGCGATGACGCAGTCGGCCGTGAGCCACGCGCTGTCGCGCTTGCGCCAGGTCTTCAATGACGAGCTGTTCGTCCGCAAGGGGCGCGGCGTCGTGCCGACGCCGGCCGCGACTTCGATCTACAGGAAGTTGCACGGCGCCCTGGGCGCGGTGCGTCAGTCGGTGTCGGAGTCGCGGCGCTTCGACCCAAGAACGTCGACGAGGTCGTTCTTCATCAGCGTCTCCCACCCGCTGGGGCCGCTGATGGCCGTGCGGCTTCTGGAACAACTCGCCGAGGCGGCTCCGGACATCAAGGTCGCGTTCACGACCCGCTCGCGGCCGATCGAATTGGACCGGGCACTGCGTGACGGTCGCGTGGATGCGGCAATCGACTGGCTTGTGCCTGCGAGCGGTCCGTTCAACGGCGTCACGCTGTTCGATGATGAAATCGTCGCGGTGGCCAGGAGCGAGCATCCCGACCTCCGGAAGACGCGGACGATCGAGGATCTCAAGAGGGGTAGATTCGTATCACTGCGGCGCCGGGTAGAGGGTGAGAGTCCCGTGCCGGGGATACAGGAGTGGTCGCGACTGCAGCTGAACATCGCGCTCGAGGTGTCGGAGATCCTCGAGGTGTTCATGGTGGCGAGCCGGTCGGACCTGTTTGGGCTGATACCTCACAGCATGTTGAAGATCGCCCGGGACACGCTGGGGCTCCGTGCCCTGCCCGTCCAGGTTACGACGAAGTCGTTCCCGATCAAGATGGTCTGGTCCGCCGGCCGGGAGGCGGACCCGGCGCAGGTATTCATCCGAAAGCAGATCGGACTGGCGTCACGCGCCGTTGTCGGACGCGGATTCCGGTGAGGCGGCAGCCGCGGGTTCTGGCGTGTTCGTCTTGGTGATCGACGGACTACTGCCCGCGGCGGCGGGGCCGATGGCAGCGGCCAGCACGAGACTGGGTGGCGCCAAGCGTGGTCTCTAGCGAAGGCTTGCTGAATTCAGCACCACCGGAGAGCAGCCGCTCAACGCTCGGCGTCGGCCGCCCTCGCCTTCTAAGGGCACGGACGAGATCGCCCCCGCGTTCTTCCAACCTCGGGCCCGGACGCTCGGCATGAGGGTCCGCACACGAACGATGATGGCGCGCAGCTCGTTCATCGCAGTCCCGCGCCCGGATCGTGGCCATGGCACGGCGAGAGAGTCGTCAACCTGGGGATGTCGGCAGGGATCCGGCGAATCCGACCGCCAGGGTCCCGAGCCTGTCCCCGTCCGGGCCGGGGAAGTTCGCTTCGATCACGCCGCCCGCGAGCGCACGGCGTTCGTCACGACGCCGAGACCTATTTTTCCCGCTTCAGGATCTTCGCGCGCACATTCTCGTAATCCGGCGGACTGATCGCGCCGGCTTCGAGCGCACGCTGCAGGTCGGTGAGTTCCTGACCCTTCGATATGGTGGTCGATCCAGTGACGGTCACGTCCGCCCGCGAGCGGCTGATACAACCGGTCGTCAAGACGCAGGCACCCATGGCCAAGGCAATGACGGTCCATTTGAGACTCATGTCGAATTCTCCGCTCTACTGGACGCTGTCGATCAGCTTCCGTACCTGCTGCTCGTATTCCTTCGGCGCGAGTGCGCCGCCGTCCCTGGCCTTCTTCAGGTCGATCAGCTGCTGGCCGATCGACACATTTACCGTCGGCGGCATCACTTCCGTCCTCGCGGACGAGCAGGCCGCGAGAGCGCACAGCGCGATGATCGCGCCGCCGCTGGCAATAGTCCTGGCCATGGGGCCCCTCCTGGCTAATGGCAATGCGCCGGATGATAGCGGTTGCAGTGGCGGATCGGCGCGGCCGGAAGTCAGGCCGCCGACCGCCAGCCGAGGACCGCACCGGCGACGGGGGAGCCGAAACGCGCTTTCCCTTTGTCAGCGAAGGGCCGCAGCAATCGGTCGTCGCCCGGCTGTCCTGGCGTCGCCCTCGGCGCACCGCCTGGCCCCGCCCCTTCCGGGAACGATCGCGCTCGAGGACGGGTCGATCGTGGTCCTGAGGCGCGATGTTCCCGGCTGGTCAGCCGCTGCGGCCGGGGCCGGCGACGGGCGGGGCGAAGCCCCCTCTCCCTTTGTCAGCTCTTGGCCGCACCCTTCTTCTTGGCGGCCTCCAGCGCAGCGCGGTTCTCGGCCTTCAGCTGCTTCAGTTTGGCCTCGTACGCGGCTTCGGTCGCCTTGGTCGCCTTGGCGTGCGCATCGCGCTTGGCAACCAGCGGATCCTTGCCGTTTGCATCGGCGTCCTTGACGGCTGCCTCGACGGCGGCGTGGATCTCCTTGTTGCGCTCCGCATATGCCTCCATCAACTTTGCCGCGTAAACGGCATTGGCCTGGCGCTGCGCTTCACGCATCTGGACAATCGGATCATTCGACGCGGGCGCCTGGGCAACGACGCCAAAGTCGGAGAAACCCGGCTTCCTGCAGACCGGACAGCCCGCCTCGGACGACTGCAGCACACCGACACCGTTCCCCGGCCTCGCGGCGAGAAGCACTGCGCGACGCCGACGGAAAGTTCGTAGCCGAGTGCGAACTGCCGCACCCGCTTCCGGACAGGCCGAGAGGACAGCTCGGGGTCGCGAATGAAGAACTCACTGGTCCGAAGAAACCGGGCTGGTCACCGCTCTCCCCTGTCCTGTTAATCCGCAGGTCCCTGGTTCGAGTCCAGGTCGGGGAGCCAGATATCGCAGGCGTCACCTCTGGTGGTGACCCTTCTTCATTCCGGCCTCGCCTCGAGCCACGTCCCGCCGCCCCGGCCCACCCTACCGACGGCCCTGCGACGACCCGTGAGCCCCCGACGAGTGCCATGCCCTAGTCCGCACGCCGACAAGCCATCGCGCCACGTTGGTCGAGTTGGCCCCGAAATCGGCTGCACATCCCGCGGATGAGTGCCACGAGAGAAGGTCACCCAAGGAGTGGGCATCCCCAGGAACCGATCAGGTCATTACTCTGCAACCGTTCCGCGTTAATTGTTCGTATGTCCTCGGATGATCGAGATGCGAGGTGACGATGGCTGCGAAAACCGTACTGCGCTGGTTCCTTCCAAAGTCAGATCCACCGATAGTTCAGAGCGTCATCGTGGAAACCGAGGAGCAGCTCGCGCTCCGCAACCAAGAGAAGCTGGTACAGGCCAAGCGCGCGCTGGGCGGGCGCTACGTCCTGCACCCGAGCAATGCGGTGACCAGACAAGAGCGGCCGCGCCACCTTGCCGGGCAGCGCGGGCCGATCCGGTTCAGTCGAGACTCAGCTTGACCTCGTCGAAGTAGCCGCCGACGTAGCCATACGGGACATGCACCCAGTCGGTGCAGCCTTCCATGTCAGCGGGTCCGGGCGTCGGCAAAGTGCACAACCGCCGCGTCACGGGGTAGCTGGCGCGGATGCGCAGATCCGTCACGTTGGACAGGACATACCGGATCTGCTCTTCCGTGGCGACCTTCTCCTCCACCATCCAGCAGCCCCTCGTGGACGTCGCGGGATCGCAAGCGCTTCGAACGGGATCGTTGGTCAGCGCGAAAGCGTGCTTCTTCCACTCGCGCGGGACTTCGACGTCGATCGGGTTGTAGGTCAGGGTCAGGATCGCAAACGGTGGCGTGCCGCCGCGCAGCACCACCTGGTCGAACGTAGTCACCGAGTCGTCCGTCTTGACCTTGAAGTCACTGCTCAGCGGAACGCTGGTCACGACGAGGTCCGTCCAGCAGATCCGCGGCAGGAAGAAGGCCGGCGGCTGATAGCAGTAAATGCCCGTGTTCTTGTTGATGAGGTTCTCTTCTGGCTTGTACCAGAACGTCAGTTCGCCCCGATAGAAGTCGCTCTTGGCTCCTTCGAAGTGGGCGGGCGCCGCGATGTAACCCACGTCGTACAGGAAGTTATTGCTGACCAGCTCGTTCGTGTGCTGGGCGTGGATGTAGCCGTAGAAGACGCTTTGCGGCGTCGTCGGTTTGCCCCAGTCCAGGACGAGAGGCGGATTCTGCGCGGTCCAGCCTCCCACGTCGGTTTCGAAGCTGTCGAGCACGAATCCCGTGAAGGCAGTGGTATCGAGTTGGCACTCCTTGATGGTGTACTTCGTTCCCTCAGCGACGCTGGCGATCGATCCGTCGCCGAGATTCCGGAACGTGTAGGAGATCGGGTACGCCGTGGTGAGCGGCGCGTCGGTCTTGAAGTAATCGCGCCAGTCGCCCGACGCGATCATCGCCACGGACGCCTTGGTGCTGCCACCGAGCGACGTCACGGTGATCTTCGCCGTATTGAGGATCTTCGCGTGCTCGGCATCGACCGAGAAATTGGCGCTGAAGATTCCCTTGTAGGACGCGTTCAGCGCGGCGCGGATCTCGCTGGATGACGCCGTGGAAGTGAACGTGAACGCCATCATCCGTCCATAGACGACGTTGGACAGGTAGACGGGCGGGTTGTCCGGACCGATCCGGCCCATGGCGATCTGCTCATCGAGCTTCTCGCGCGTGAATGCCTCGCTGAAGAAGGAGCCGGGGGTCTGCGGTGGCTCGACGACGACCTCGAACATCTTCTCGTAGAAGTAGACCATCACCGTCCGCTCGTTCGCCTTGCGGTCGACCGATGCCGAGGCGCTGGCCCGGAAGCCCAGGTACTTGCCAGAAAGCTTCGATTTCAGCGCGAACGACTCCTCGGAGTCGTAGTCTTCCATCAGGAACTGGATCGTGCTGGGCGTCACAAGGTTCGCCGTGGTGGCGTTCGACACCATCGAGCCGATGGCCTGGTTGACCTCGGCCTGGTCGGGCGTGTCCACCACGCGGAAGTTGTCGCTGGTGGCGAGCGAAGGAATCGACACCTTGATGGCAGTGCGCTCGCCAATCACCAGCGGCAACAGCGATCCCACACCGTCGCGGTGGCTCCTGCCCTGGATCAGCGCGCCGGGCCACAGGATCTCGCGGTCCGGACTGAACATCGCAATCTTCTCGGGCGTGTCCTTCATCGAGAAGGACGTGCTAGCGCAGGTGTAGTCCTCGGTCCGGTAACCGATGACGGCCTTCGTGGTCGGGTCGATCACCGGCACATTGTCGATCGTCTCCTTGCTTTCCGCGGTCTCGGCGATCTTGGTCGGCGCTACCGCCGCCACCGGCGGGCTGAACTCGACCCACTGGGGCAGGGTCTGCAGGTAGGCGCTGGGAGTCTGTTCGGGAGTGCTCGGTGGGCTGACTGGTGGTGGGGTTGGTGGAGTCGGCGCCGGCGGGTCCACGCTATCACTGCCTCCGCAGGCGGCGACGAGGGCAACGTACAGCGCCACAGCCGCCAACCGAAGAAACGGGCGTTCGCTCATTGCATCTCCTTCCAGACGATCGTCCTGCGCTCTTGTATCCGGCAATTACGCTTTTCAACGTAGGTGGCGGAATCGTCGGCGGTTGGCCCTTCGTCAAATGTCGTGCTGTCTTGGCCCTGCAGTTCGCACAGATGTCACCGCGACCTGCACCTTCCGCAGAGACCGCGCCAATCGGGCCCCTGGCCGCCCGCGACCGCCCCTTCAGGGCAGACGAACCCCCGGGCGATCGCTGGCTCCGCGCTGGCGCTACCGATGCAGTGCTTCCAGCGCCGCGTTCGGGTCCGATGCCGCGAACCTGGACAAGGCCCGGGCGGCCCCACCGGCCGATGACTTGCGGCTTCTCACGTTGGTTGCAAACCAGGTGCTGCGCGTAGAACTCGCGCTTGAAGTGGTCGGCTAGCCGGCTGGCGCACCGCGCGCGTGACTCGCGTCAAGGAGAGCGGAGGCAGCTCCCTTTGCGGGCGAATTGACCAAGTCCGCCTGCGCGGACCAGGCCGGACCGGAGTTGGTCAGGCCTTCTGCGACCTCTCCGCCGAGAAATGGGCCGTGAGTCCGGGAAGCGCGATCGCTGGCATGCCTGCGTCGCGTGTCAGCCTACTTCGAGACCGTGGGAAGCGCGTCCTTCCGGCGCAGGATCTCGGCGCCGATGGCTTCGCAGTGCGCCCTGAGTTCAGACTCGACGCGCCCTTCGTTCATTACCAACCCCGCGAGAGCGCTAGGCTCCATCTCGACGTGATAGTCGATGCGGGTGCCCGCCCTGTCCTCGGCGAAAACCATGCGTGATTCGTGCCGCTTCATCGTGCCCCTGATCTGAAGGGTGTGTATCCGGTCGGGCGCGACGAAGCCGACCTCACGCAGCGTGGTGAAGGGCACGGTCAGGATGCCGTACTGGACAACGCCCTGGTGCTCGACGGTGACGCGGTTCGCGTCACGCTCGAGAACGCGCGTCTGGCGCAGGTTCGGCACCCATTCCGGCATGCGCTCGAAGTCGATCAGTACGGCGAATGCCAGTTCGCGCGGTGCGGGCAGCCAGATCACCAGGTCGGCCACGTAACCCCCGTTCGCTTGCCGAACCTCGGCATGCTCCACGACCGACCCGGAATCGGCCGCGACGGCCAGGCCAGCTGCGATCGCGAGCAGCGCAGCCAGCAGCCCCCGGGCGAGCGCTGATAACCAGTGGCAGTAGGCAGGCATGGCCCGGACTTCCTATGGAGCAGGCCCTCAGTCAAGCACAGATGCGATCGGCCGGCGGACAGGACGCCGTGCGCCTCTGCCGTAAGTCAACAACAGCCGTTGCCGAGCGCATTTAATGATCTGAAGCCTTAGTGTCTGGACGGTGCGTTACGGGAGGTTTGGCCATGCTCGTCCGCAAAGCCGTGCCCGAGGATCTCGATCGCATCTGTGCAATTGCCGAGGCAGTCCGCCTCGACCCCGCGCAGGCCCAGATCGACGGCTTCCTCGTCTACATGTACGGCAGGGAAGGCTACGCCGACCGGTTGGCGGCCACCGAGCTTTTCGATGTGGCGGTCGAAGACGGCAAGGTGGTCGGCTTCCTGGTCTGTTTTGACGATTGGACCGTCGAGGGCCTGGTCGACCGCGGGATGCTCAGGCCGGACGTACTGCAGGCGAAGGACGTGGCCGGATGCGAAGGGCGGTGGCTCTACGGCGACCAGATCGCCGTCGACCCGGAGTACGCGTCCCACGGGGTGGCGCTTCACTTGGTGTGGGACCTGTACCTGAAAGTCCGGCGAGGCGGCTTCGACTCGGTGTTCGTCGCGATCCTGCACGAGCCCATGAACATGCGCTCGAAGGTACTCGCCGAGTCTCTCGGCTTCTCGCTGCGCGGAACGCTTCGCTATAGCGACGGCTGTCTGTGGGGACTGTACGTGCGCGACGTGCCGCGCGACGTGCCGGACGACCAGGCGCCTCGCGTGGTGGCCCACGGACTGACCGAGGGCTAGGCGCGACCGGCCGCACCGACATCGATGGAAACAGCGCTCGCGCCGGTCTTGGTTCCCACTTTCGAGCCGTTCAGCCTGCCCTGGCTGCAAACGTCCGGGGCCGCCATCCTGCTCGCCGCGCTGATGCTGATCGCAGTGCGCTTCCTCGGGACCGAGCAGCGCGCCCTCTATGCGCGAAGCCTGGGTTGGCTGATGCTGGCGTGGGTCGTTCTGCCGCCGCTCTTGACGATGATCGCAGGACAGTTTCACGCGCGCCACAACCTGCCGCTGCACTGGTGCGACCTCACCGGCGGGATCGCCGGCCTCGCGCTGCTGAACCGCCGTCAGCTCTTCTACGAGGTCTCGCTGTTCTGGGGCCTGACTGGCGCCGGCTCTGCGCTGCTCACGCCGCAATTCACGCAGGGCACCGACTGGTACTACCTGGCGGAGTTCTTCCCGTCTCACTGCCTGCTGCTGGCGGCACCCTTGTTCCTGTCGATCTATGAAAACATGCGCCCGCGCACCGGGTCCTGGCTGGGTGCGCTGGCCTGGCTGAACCTCCTTGCGCTGCCGGTGGCCGCATTCGACCTACTGACCGACGCCAATTACATGTTCCTGCTCAGGGCGCCCACGGCGGACCTGCCCATCTACAAGTTCGGCTGGCCGTACTACCTGGTCGGATTCGAGATCGCGTGCCTCGTGATGTTCGCATTGATCTACCTGCCGTTCCGGTTCGTGCGAACGGAGCCGCTGCGCGTAAATTCCGCGGCAGGTCGCGTTCCGCCGCTGGGGGGCCGCGCGTGATATCGATGGCATGCAGATCGGAGCGAGGCCGATGAATCCACGTCTGATGGCGCCCTGGGGGCCGTTCCGGCACCGCGTGGACATCGCGCCGTTCATGGTGGTGGTGGCGATCGCAGCCGTCCAGCTGACCTTGTTCTTCGGTACGGACTCGGCACTCGCCAAGCTCGCGGGAGTCATGGTCCTGTGGCCGGTGACTACGATCTCCATCGCAATCGCCCACAGTCACTTCCATGTCCGGACCTTCAGCGCGCAACCGCTGAACCTCCTGTTCGAGTTCGTGCTGTTCTACCAGTCAGGCATGCCGAGTTACGGCTGGCAGCTGAACCACAACATCGGCCACCACCAGCACTTCATGCAGCAGCGCGCGGATGCGAAGTTCCGAGACGAGTATTACTGGCTGGAGCCTGACGGCGCCATCACGCCGCGCTGGCGCTACCTGCTGCGGACGGTGGGACTGTCCTACTGGTATGCGATCCGCAACGGTCGCATCCGTCCCGATTACGTCCGGAAGCTCGGCGTCGTGATGGCGATCCACGCCCTCGTCCTCGCGGCGCTGGTGGCCTACGACCCGCTCGGCGCGCTGATCTGCTTCGTGGCCGTGATCGTCGCCAACATGTTCGTCAAC
>JAOUJD010000362.1 GCA_029883565.1 Burkholderiaceae bacterium | reverse complement strand
CTCGCCGACCAGCACCGGGATCACCGGCAGTAGCAGGCCGATGCCCATCACGTCGATGAGCACGGTGATCAGGATGAATGCGATGGCCGGCTGCCGGCGCACGTCAGTGCCTCCGGGGAGTGGGGGCGGGCTGGTCCGATCGGTGCCCGGACCGCGGGCAGGGGCTGGCGCGGCGTTCGGCTCCAGGCTCGTCTGCGGCCGCGCGGCCGGGCCCGGGGGTGCGCCGATCGATCAGCGTCGCGTGCCCGATGCGGAGCGCGTCGGCCGGGCTCACGGCGTCGGCATCTCCGTGACGCCCGGCGCCCCGCGGCAGCGAGCGAGCCACGCCGATACCGCCGGATAGTTCTCGAGGACGAAACCGCCGTCGGCCGCCTTGTGGGTGTAGGCGAACAGGGCGAGGTCGGCGATCGTCAGCGTGTCGCCCGCGAAATAGCTGCGGTCGGAGAGGTGCCGCTCCATCACCGCGAGCGCACGGTCGCCGCGCCGCGCAAGCTCGGGCAGGCGGGGATCGTCGGGCTTCTTCAGGAAGCAACGAATGAAACGCGCCACCGCGATCGCCGGTTCGTGGCTGTACTGCTCGAAGAAGAGCCACTGCAGCACCTGCGCGCGCGCAAGGCGGTCGGACGGCACCAGGGGCGTGCCTTCGGCGAGGAACCACAGGATCGCGTTGGACTCCGCCAGGAAGGTGGTTCCGTCAATGGCGAGTACGGGCACCTTGCCGTTCGGGTTCATCGCAAGGAACTCCGGTGTCCGCGTTTCCCCCTGCAGGATGTCGACTTCGCGCCACTCGCAAGGAAGGCGCAGGATGTCGAGCGCCATCCGGACCTTGTGGCAGTTGCCGGACGTCGATGTGCCATGGACGGTGTAGGACATGGCGGGCTCCTTGCCGCGTGGCGTTGCGGGAGGAGCGAGTTTGACACCGCTTGCGCGAACCACTACTTTTCGCACTGCGCCGATTTGCCGACTCGCTTGCGGGCGCGTGAGGGATACCTCCGAAATCCGCTAAAGAGGTCAAGCAGCATTGCTGCGATGAACCCGAGCCGGCCCGTGCCACTCGGGTTTTTTGTTGCCGCCATGCTGAAGCCAGGTTCTGTCGGAGTCGTGACTCCGCGGTCGTTCCGGTTCGATGAGCCGCTCGCGCTGGCGAGCGGCTCATCCGTGTCCGCCTACGAGCTGAGGGTCGAGACCTACGGCCAGTTGAACGCCGACTGCAGCAACGCGGTGCTGATCTGCCATGCGCTGAACGCTTCGCACCACGTGGCGGGCGTCGCCGGCGACGACCCCAAGGACATCGGCTGGTGGGACAACATGGTGGGCCCGGGCAAGCCGGTGGACACCAATCGCTTCTTTGTCGTCGGGGTCAACAACCTCGGCTCCTGCTTCGGGTCGACGGGGCCGATGTCGGTGAGTCCGGCCACCGGACGACCCTACGGGGCGAGCTTCCCGGTCGTCACGGTGGAAGACTGGGTGAACGCGCAGGCGCGCCTCGCGGACACGCTGGGGATCCGGCGCTGGGCTGCGGTGATGGGCGGGTCGCTCGGCGGCATGCAGGCGCTGTCGTGGTCGATCCAGTACCCCGAGCGCATTGCCCACTGTGTCGCCATTGCGTCGGCGCCCAAACTCTCGGCGCAGAACATCGCGTTCAACGAGGTTGCGCGCACGGCGATCCGTTCCGATCCCGACTTCCACGGCGGCGACTACTACGCGAAGGGCGTGGTGCCGCGCAGCGGGCTGCGGGTCGCACGCATGATCGGGCACATCACCTACCTCTCGGGCGAGGACATGGCGGAGAAGTTCGGGCGTGCCCTGCGCGGCCGCGAACTGGACGCCGAGTACCAGTTTCACTACGAGGTCGAATTCGAGGTCGAGAGCTACCTGCGCTACCAGGGCGACAAGTTCTCCGAGTATTTCGACGCCAATACGTACCTGCTGATCACGCGGGCGCTCGACTATTTCGATCCAGCCCGTGGCACGGGCGGCGACCTGGTGGCGGCGCTGAAGCCCGCGACGGCCAAGTTCCTGCTGGCCGCCTTCACGACCGACTGGCGCTTCCCGCCAGAACGGTCGCGCGAGATCGTCGAGGCGCTGATCGCCACCGGGCGCGACGTGTCATATGCCGAGATCGACGCGCCGCACGGGCACGATGCCTTCCTGCTGGAAGACCCGCGTTACCACCGTGTCGTGCGGGCGTACTTCGACAACATCGCCGAGGAGGTGGGCGTATGACTCTGCGCGTCGACCTCGCGCAGATCGCCGACTGGATCGCGCCGTCCAGCCGCGTGCTCGACCTCGGCTGCGGCGACGGCACGCTGCTCG
>JAOUJD010000363.1 GCA_029883565.1 Burkholderiaceae bacterium | reverse complement strand
GCGAAACCACCCTGCTTCCCTCTCTCTCGTCGTTCTTGTCAGTTGCTCTTCGTCTGCCGCGCTTCGCCTTCGCTCGGCATGTCCACCAGCCGCACCCGGTCCCGGCTGCGCACCTTGACCTGCAGCGACGGGTCCTGCTGCTTCGTATCCTTGCGTCCGCGCAGCGTCAGCGCGATCGCGGCGATGATCGCCACCAGCAGGATGACGCCGGCGATCTGCAGCGGGAACACGTATTCGGTGAACGTCAGCCGGCCCAGCGCGGCGATGTTGCTGACGCCCACGATGCCGGGGCCGGGGCGGTTCATGTCCTGCCAGGCGGGCTGCGACAGCACCAGCCACATCTGCAGCACGATCAGGGCCGCGACGCCGACGCCCCACGGCACGTGGCGCCAGAATCCCTGGCGCAGCCGGTCGACGTTGATGTCGAGCATCATCACGACGAACAGGAACAGCACCATCACGGCGCCCACGTACACCAGCACCAGCGCGATCGCCAGGAATTCGGCGGCAAGCAGGATCCACAGGCACGCGGCCGAGAAGAACGCCAGGACCAGGAACAGCACCGCGTGCACCGGGTTGCGCGCGGTGATCACCCGCAGCGCCGCCAGCAGCATCACGCCGGCGAAGATCAGGAACAGGATGGCCTTGGCGTCCATGGTTCGGTCTCAGCGGTACTTCGCGTCCGCCGCGCGGTTCGCCGCGACTTCCGCCTCGTAGCGGTCGCCGATCGCGAGCAGCATCGGCTTGGTGTAGTACAGGTCGCCGCGCTGCTCGCCGTGGTACTCGTAGACCTGCGTCTCCACGATGGAATCGACCGGGCAGCTCTCCTCGCAGAAGCCGCAGAAGATGCACTTGGTGAGGTCGATGTCGTAGCGCGTGGTGCGGCGCGTGCCGTCGTCGCGCAGTTCGGACTCGATCGTGATCGCCAGCGCCGGGCAGACCGCCTCGCACAGCTTGCACGCGATGCAGCGCTCCTCGCCGTTCGGGTAGCGGCGCAGCGCGTGCAGCCCGCGGAAGCGCGGCGAGTACGGGGTCTTCTCCTCCGGGTACTGGATCGTGATCTTGCGCGCGAAGGCGTACCTGCCCGTCAGGGCCAGGCCCTTGACGAGCTCCTTCAGGAGCAGACTGTCGAAGAATTCGCGAATCGCGCCCACGTCAGGTCCCGTTGCGGCTCACTTCCAGATGTTCCACGGCGTCTGCATCCAGACGGCCACCACGATCAGCCAGACGAGCGTGATCGGAATGAAGACTTTCCAGCCGAGCCGCATGATCTGGTCGTAGCGGTAGCGCGGGAACGAGGCGCGGAACCAGATGAACAGCGACACGACGAAGAACGCCTTGGCCACCAGCCAGACCCAGCCGGACAGCGCCACCGTCCACGCCGGGAACTGCACCCCCAGCAGGCGGCCGAGGTCGACCGGCGCTCCCCAGCCGCCGAGGAACATGATCGTCGCCACGGTCGACAGCAGGATCATGTTGGCGTATTCGGCCAGGAAGAAGATCGCGAAGCTCATGCCGGAGTACTCGACCATGTGCCCGGCCACGATCTCCGACTCGCCCTCCACCACGTCGAACGGATGGCGGTTGGTCTCGGCCACGCTCGACACCACGTAGATCACGAACAGCGGCAGCAGCGGCAGCCAGTTCCACGACAGGAAGTTGAGCCCCATGTCGGCGAACACGCCCGTGTTCTGCTTCAGGACGATCTGCGTGAGGTTCAGCGTGCCGGACACCATCAGCACCGTGACCAGCACGAAGCCCATCGCGAGTTCGTAGCTGACCATCTGCGCCGAGGCACGCATCGCCCCCAGGAACGAATACTTCGAGTTCGAGGCCCAGCCGGCGATGATCACGCCGTAGACGCCGACCGACGTGATCGCCATGATGAACAGCAGGCCCGCGTTGATGTCGGCCAGCACGACGCCGGGCGCGAACGGGATCACCGCCCAGGCGGCGAGCGCCGGCATGATGATGATCACCGGCGCCAGGAAGTACAGCCAGCCGTCGGCCTGCGCCGGGGTGATCACTTCCTTGAAGATCAGCTTGACCGCGTCGGCGATGGGCTGCAGCAGGCCCCACGGTCCGACCCGGTTCGGGCCGACCCTGATGTGCATCCAGCCGATCAGCTTGCGCTCCCAGTAGGTGAGGTACGCCACCAGCAGCAGGATCGGCAGCACGATCGCGACGATGCGCGCGAGCGACCACACCACCGGCCAGGCCGCGCCGAGCGTCTGGCTGCCGTACGCGGTGATGGCGTCCATCAGGCGCGCTCCAGCGTGATCGGCCCGAACATCGGTCCGAGCGTCGCGGTCGACT
>JAOUJD010000101.1 GCA_029883565.1 Burkholderiaceae bacterium | reverse complement strand
ACCGAGGACCCGATCGAGAACGAGGCGCGCAACGGCCTGCGCAACGCGAAGTACACCGTCGCGATGGCCCGGACCGGCGACCCGCACTCGGCCAGCGCCCAGTTCTTCATCAACGTCGCCGACAACGATTTCCTCAATCACACCGCCCCCACGCCACAGGGATGGGGCTACTGCGTGTTCGGCAAGGTGGTGGAGGGACTGGGGACGGTCGACAAGATCAAGGTGGTGCGCACCGGCCGCCAGGGCATGCACCAGGACGTGCCCGAGACCGACGTGCTGATCGAGCGCGCCGAGATCATCGAGTGAGTCTGGCCGACCCGCCGCCGGTGCTGGCCGTTTCGGCGACGGCCGCGCCGCTGCTGGACCCGGTCTTCGTCTCCGACCTGCACCTCGCCGCCGAGCGGCCCCGGACGATCCGCCGTTTCCTGCAGTTCCTGCAGCAGGACGCCGCGCGCCACCGCGAACTCGTCATCCTCGGCGACCTGTTCGAATTCTGGATCGGCGACGACGGGGCCGGCGCAGCGCGGCCCGTGGTGGACGCGCTCGCGGCCTGTTCCGACATCGGCCTGCGCCTGCTGCTGATGCACGGCAACCGGGATCCCCTGCTCGGCCGGCACTTCGCCGCGGCCACGGGCGGCACGCTGCTCGCCGATCCCATCGTCCTGGACGTCGCCGGCACGAAGACGCTGCTGTCGCATGGCGACGCCTGGTGCACGCGCGATGTCGCCTACCAGCAGTTCCGCGCCACGATACGTCAGCCGCAGTTCCAGCGCGATTTCCTGTCCAAGTCGCTCGACGAACGGATCGCGTTCGCGCGCAGCCTGCGGCTGCAGAGCGAGGACGCCAAGTCGACGAAGGCGATCGACATCATGGACGTGACGCCGGAGGCGGTGCTCGCGGCCCTGCGCGAGAGCGGGGCCGGCCGGATCATCCATGGCCACACGCACCGGCCTGGCTCGCACGTCGTCGACCTCGGCGACGCGCTGGCGGAGCGCTGGGTGCTGCCCGACTGGGACCTGGACGACGCCGAACCACGCGGCGGCTTCCTCGAGTTCGCCGACGGCCGGCCGAGGCTGGTCCTGTTCGACTGACGGGCCGCGCGCAAACGCGGGGCCCGGCCCGCCGCTACTCGTCGACCAGCTTGTTCAGCTCCGAAGGGCTGACGGCATGGACCGCGTCGACCGCGCTCTTCGCCTCCTCGATCGGGATGCCGTTGCGCTCGAGCGCGAGGACCAGCTGGTCGATCACGCGCTGCTGTGCCGCGGCGTGGTCCACCAGCCCGTGCAGCGCCTTGGTCAGGGGATCGTCACCGTCCTGCGAGATGCCGTAGGCCGAGAAGCCCATCCGGTTCGCGGCCTGTTCGCGCGCCGCGTCCGCTTCCTTGTGCAGGATGCGCGCCGGATTGCCTACCGCCGTCGTCCCCGGGGGCACCTCCTTGACCACCACGGCATTGGACCCGATACGCGCCCCGTCGCCGACGGTGAAACCGCCCAGCACCTTCGCACCGGCGCCGACGATCACGTTGCGGCCGAGCGTCGGGTGGCGCTTCGCGCCTTTCACGGTCGACGTGCCGCCGAGCGTCACGCCCTGGTAGATCGTCGATCCTTCCCCGATCACGGCCGTCTCGCCGATCACGATGCCCATGCCGTGGTCGATGAACACGAAGCGGCCCACCTGCGCACCGGGATGGATCTCGATCCCGGTCAGCAGGCGCGAGATGTGCGACACGAAGCGCCCCAGCCAGCGCAGCCCGACGTTCCAGCAGGCGTGCGCCAGGCGGTGCATCCACAGCGCGTGCAGGCCCGGGTAGCAGGTCAGCACCTCCCAGCGGCTGCGTGCCGCCGGGTCGCGCTCGAGGATGCAGTCGATATCTTCGCGCAAGCGTTTGAACATGGTGGATCCGACGTAGGGCCGCCGATTCTAGCGGCCGCGCTTGCGCCCGGCGCGATCCGCGCGCGACTCGATGATTGCGGCCGTCACGCCGCGCAGCACGTCGATCTCGGTCTGCGTCGGGCGCGCCCGATTGAACAGCCGTCGCATGCGCTGCATCAGTCGCTTCGGCTCGGCCGGATCGAGCGCTCCGACGGCGACCATGGCCTGCTCGAAGTGCGCATAGAACCGCTCCAGCGCCTCGACCGGCGCGGGCGCCTCGTCCGGCCCGAAGCGGCGCTGCGTCGCATGGATGGCCGCGGTGCCGCGCAGGGCGAGCTGGCACTCGTACGCCGCCACCTGCACCGCCTGCGCGAGGTTCAGCGAGGAAAACGACGGGTCGGCCGGGATGGCGCAGCACACCTGGCAGCGCTCGACGTCCTCGTTGGCCAGGCCGGAGCGCTCGGTGCCGAACACGAAGGCGACCTGCTCGTCCGCTGCGCCGAGCCGGTCCGCGGCCGTCCCCGCGCAGGCGTGCAAGTCCAGCAGCGGCGGGCCGAACTGGCGGTCGTAGCCGGTCATGGCGAACGCCGTGTGGACCCCGGTCAATGCTTCGGCCAGGCCACTGCAGGACTCGCTTGCGGCCAGCACGTCGGCCGCGCCGGTGGCCAGCGCGACTGCTTCGGGCTGCTCGCGGTACAAGGGATCCTTCGGCTGCACGACGACCAGCCGGCGGAACCCCATGGTCTTGATCGCGCGCGCCGCCGCGCCGATGTTGCCGGCATGGCTGGGCGCCACCAGTACGAAGCGGATGCGGTCAGCGGCAGGGGACATGTGGGCTGCAGGTGTCAATCGACTAGAATCGACGGCCAGTCTAAATGCCGCCGACCGTCCGGTCGGTGCGCCCGCTCATGCATCCGATGCTCAACACGGCCGTCAAGGCCGCGCGCAAGGCAGGTTCCATCATCAATCGGGCCAGCCTCGATGTGGATCTCGTGAAGGTGGCGAACAAGGGGAGGAGCGACTTCGTCACCGAGGTCGACCGGGCCGCCGAGCAGGCCATCGTCGACATCCTGCTGAAGGCGTATCCCGACCACGCGATCCTGGCCGAGGAATCCGGCGCCAGCGGCGATTCCGAATACACCTGGATCATCGACCCGCTCGACGGCACCACCAATTTCATCCACGGCTTCCCGCAGTACGCGGTGTCGATCGCGTTGCGCCACCGCGAACACGTCACGCAGGCCGTCGTCTACGACCCGACGCGCAACGAGCTGTTCACCGCCACGCGCGGCCGCGGAGCGTTCATGAACGAGCGGCGCATCCGCGTGTCCAGGCGAACCAAGCTGTCCGAGTGCCTGATCGGCACCGGCTTTCCGTTCCGCAGCTTCGAGCACCTCGACGAGTACGTGCGGATGTTCCGCAGCATCACGGAGCACACGGCCGGCATCCGGCGCCCGGGCGCCGCGGCGCTCGACCTTGCCTACGTCGCCGCCGGGAGGCTCGACGGGTTCTGGGAAATCGGGCTGTCGCCATGGGACATGGCCGCCGGCAGCCTGCTGATCCTGGAGGCCGGCGGCCTCGTGTCGGACTTCAAGGGCGAACCGGCCTACCTGTCGGAAGGCCGCATCGTCTGCGGCGCCCCGAAGATCTTCCCGCAACTGCTCAGCCTGGTCGGCAACGTGCATCCGGCGCGCAGCGGCTGAACGCGCCCGACGTCCATCCGTGAGCGCCCCTGCTGACTTCGCCGGCCACACGCCGATGATGCAGCAGTACCTGCGCATCAAGGCGCAGCATCCGCACATCCTGCTCTTCTACCGGATGGGGGACTTCTACGAGCTGTTCTACGACGATGCGGAGCGCGCGGCGCGCCTGCTGAACATCACGTTGACGACGCGTGGCGCCTCCGGCGGCGCGCCCGTGAGGATGGCGGGCGTCCCGGTCGTGTCGGTCGAGCAGTACCTGGCGAAGCTCGTGAAGCTCGGCGAGAGCGTGGCGATCTGCGAGCAGATCGGCGACCCCGCCACCAGCAAGGGGCCGGTCGAGCGCAAGGTCGTGCGCGTCGTGACGCCCGGCACGCTGACCGATCCCGCACTGCTCGACGCCAAGGCCGATGCAGTGTTGCTCGCCATCGCGCCGCCGACGCGCCGCAGTGGGGAGTTCGGCCTCGCGTGGCTGGTGCTGTCATCGGGCGAACTGCGCGCGACAGCCGTCGCGTTCGCGCAACTCGGCTCGGAGCTGGCGCGCATCGTGCCGAGCGAAGTCCTGGTGCCGGACAGCTGGCACGACGCGCTGCGCAAGGTGCTGCCCGCCGACCGCTGCACCGTGCAGGCGCGTCCGGACTGGCACTTCGATGTCGAGCGCGGCACGCGCGCGCTGCAGCAGCAGTTCGAGGTCGCCACGCTCGACGCGTTCGGCCTCGGCGACGCCCCGCAGCTCGTCGCGTCGTGTGCAGCGCTGCTCGACTACGCGCGGGACACCCAGGGCGGCACGCTGGCGCACGTGCGGACCCTGCGCCGCGAGGAAGTGTCGGACTACGTCGCGCTCGACGCGGTCACGCGGCGCAACCTCGAGATCACCGAGACGCTGCGCGGCGAGGACGGGCCGACCCTGTTCGGGCTGCTCGATCAGTGTTCGACCCCGATGGGCAGCCGGCGCCTGCGTCACTGGCTGCACCATCCGTTGCGCAGCCAGGCCTCCGCCGCCGCGCGCCATGCCGCCGTGCAGACGCTGCTCGACGCCTCCGGCGTGCGGCAGCAACTCGGCGCCGAGCTGCAGTCCATGCCCGACCTCGAGCGCATCGGCGCCCGCATCGCGCTAGGGTCGGTCCGGCCGCGCGAGCTGGCTGCCCTGCGCGACGCCCTGCCCCGCGCCGTCCGTGTGGGTGAGATCCTCGCTGCGCTCGAGTCGGACCTGCTGGCGTCGCTGCACGCGGCCATGCAGCTCGACCCGGGGCCGCACACCCTGCTGCAGTCCGCCCTGGTGGCCGAGCCGGCACACGCCGTGCGAGATGGCGACGTGATCGCGACCGGGTTCGATGCCGAGCTCGACGAGTTGCGCGCGCTGCGCGACAACACGGGCCAGTTCCTGGTCGACCTCGAGGCGCGCGAGCGGTCCCGCACCGGCATCGCGAACCTGCGGGTCGAGTACAACCGGGTGCATGGCTTCTTCATCGAGGTCACGCACGGCCAGGCGGCCAAGGTGCCGGACGACTACCGGCGCCGGCAGACCCTGAAGAACGCCGAGCGCTACATCACCCCCGAGCTGAAGGCGTTCGAGGACAAGGCGCTGTCGGCGCGGGAACGGGCGCTGGCGCGCGAGAAGGAACTCTTCGAGCGCCTGGCGACCGAGCTCGCCCCGCACGTGCCGGCACTGCTGCAGGCGGCCTCCGCCCTGGCCTCGGTGGACACCCTGTATGCCCTCGCGCGCCACGCCGAGCGCGCGCGCTGGGTTCGCCCGCAGTTCGCCGAGGCGCCGCAGATCGAAGTGCGCGCCGCACGCCACGCGGTGGTCGAACGCGAACTCGAGACGTTCGTGCCGAACGACTGCGTGCTGAAGGCGGGACGTCGGCTGCTCGTGATCACCGGTCCGAACATGGGCGGCAAGTCGACCTACATGCGATCGATCGCCCTGATCACGCTGCTGGCCTACGCGGGCAGTTTCGTTCCCGCGGGCGCAGCCCTCCTCGGGCCGGTCGACCGCATCCTCACGCGCATCGGCGCCGCCGACGACCTCGCACGCGGTCGCTCCACCTTCATGGTCGAGATGACCGAGGCGGCGGCCATCCTGCACGCGGCCACGGAGCGCAGCCTGGTCCTGATGGACGAGATCGGCCGCGGCACCTCGACCTTCGACGGCATGGCGCTCGCCGCGGCGATCGCCCGCGAACTGGTCGAGCGCAACCGCAGCCTGACGCTGTTCGCGACGCACTACTTCGAGCTGACGCAACTGGCCGAACAGCATCCCGATGTCGCCAACGTGCACGTTTCCGCCGCCGAGTCGGGAGGCAAGGTCGTGTTCCTGCACGAAGTGCGCGACGGCCCGGCGAGCCAGAGCTACGGCCTCGCCGTCGCGCAGCTCGCCGGCGTGCCGCCGGCGGTGATCCGTCGCGCCCGCTCGCTGCTGGCGCAGCTCGAGGAGCGCGCGCTCGGCACGCGTCCCCAGCTCGACCTGTTCGTCGCCACTCCGGAGACACCGCCACCCGCCGTGCCGGCCGAAGACGAACTGCGCAACCGCCTGCTCGCGCTCGACCTCGACGACGTCTCGCCGCGCGAGGCCCACCTGCTGCTTGACGAGCTGCAGCGCCTGGCGCGGCCCGGGAGCTAGTGCAGCGTGGACTGACCCGGTTCCGCGAACCGGAGGAAGTCCGGCAATCGGGGCGAGTCGACCTGCGCGAGCTCGGCCTCGCCCGCTTCGCGCACGTCCACTACCGCGATGTCGAAGCGCAGCGCGAGTCCGGCCAGCGGGTGGTTGCCGTCCAGCACGGCCATGCCTTCGGCGATGTCGGTGATGGTGAAGATGCGCCCCGGGGCGCCCTGCACTCCGTCGCCCTCGACGCGCATGCCGACCGCCACCCCTTCGCCCAGGTTCTCCAGCGGCATCAGCAGGACCAGAGCCGGGTCGTACTCGCCGAAGGCGTCTTCGGGCTCGAGTTGCAGCGCGACGCGCTCTCCCGCCTGCTTGCCGGCCAGGGCGTCTTCCACCCTGGGAAAGATGTCGTCGTGGCCGTGCAGATAGACGAGCGGCTCCTGCGACTGCTCCAGCAGGTTGCCCTGCGCGTCGTACATGGTGATGTCGAGGCTGACGAGCGCGCCATGATCGATCTTCATCGCGACCCCCTTGCGAGAATTATGCGCCCCGCGCCGTTCCTATAATCCGAGCGTGCGTTCATCCCACGTCCTGCGGCGACTCGGTTCGGTCCCGGTCGCGCGCTTCATGCGCGAGTACTGGCAGCGCAGGCCGCTGCTGATACGCAACGCGTTTCCCGGCTTCCGACCACCGGTCGACCGGGATGCCGTGCTCGCGCTGGCCCGGCGCGGCGACGTCGAGTCACGACTCGTCAGCCGCTTCGGCGGCCGCTGGTCCATGCAGCACGGCCCGCTGGATCGCCTTCCTTCCGCGCGCCGCGCCGGCTGGACCCTGCTCGTTCAGGGCGTCGACCTGCTCGACGAGTCCGCGCACGCTCTGCTCGGAAGCTTCCGTTTCGTTCCCGACGCGCGCCTCGACGACCTGATGGTGAGCTATGCCACCGACGGTGGCGGCGTCGGACCCCACGTGGATTCCTACGACGTGTTCCTGCTGCAGGCGGCCGGGAGGCGACGCTGGCGCATCAGCCGGCAGCGCGATCTGGCGGTCGATCCGGATGCGCCGCTGAAAGTGCTGTCGCACTTCCGCCCCGAACAGGAGTGGGTGCTCGAACCCGGCGACATGCTGTACCTGCCGCCGGGCGTGGCGCACGAAGGAACTGCAGTCGGGGAATGCCTCACGTATTCGGTCGGCTTCCGGGCACCTACCTTCCAGGAACTGCTCGCACCGTGGCTCGACGAGTTCGCGGCGGCCGCGACCGTGCCCGGCCGGTACGCCGATCCTGGCCTCGAGGCGACGCGCCGCCCGGGCGCGCTGCCCCGCGCCATGGTCGAAGGCATCCACGCCGCGCTGCGGCGCCAGCAGCCTGGCAAGGCGGATACCCGGCGCTTCCTGCTGCGCCACCTGACCGAGCCCAAGGCGCAGGTCGTCTTCGATCGACCGCGACGCCCGGCCTCGGTGGCCGGCTTCATCGATCGCGCCGCACGCCGCGGGCTGGCGCTGGACCGGCGCACCCGCTTGATGTACGCGGGCGGCGAACTGGGCATCAACGGCGAGTCCGTGCCGGCCCCGGCCGGATGCCGGACGGCGCTGGTTGCGCTGGCGGATCGCCGGCGCCTGGCTGCCGATGCGATCGCCGGCGTGCCGCCCGCCGGGCAAGCTCTCCTGCACGCGTGGTACGAAGCCGGGTGGCTCCACCTCGGCGGGGGTTGAAACGATGAAGCCGTCCGATTTCCTGGTCGATGACCCGGCCCCGCAGCGCGTGTTGATCACGTCGCGCGAGGAGTTGCGCGACGCGGTGGCGATCGCACTGCGCGTCACCGAGCGCCTGGTGCGGGTCCTGCACCGCGATCTCGCCGTGTTCGACCTGGCCTCGGTCGACGCGACCGAGGCGCTGTCCCGCGTGCTCCTCGGCCATCGCGGCGCCCGCGTCCGCATGCTGGTCGACGACCCTGCCTGGCTGGACACGCGCGCGGCACGCCTGCGGATGCTGCAGCAGCGGTTTCCCCACGCGCTCGAGCTGCGCGTGGCATCGTCCGACGACCCCGTCGGCGACGACGCCCATGTGCTTGGGGACGACCACGTCGCGCTGCAGGTGCGTCCGGCGCCGACGGCCCGCGGCGACCTCTGGGTCCGCAACAAGCCCCACGCGCAGCCGCTGATCGCAGCGTTCGACCGTCGCTGGGACGCCGGGGTCCACAACCTCGCCGTGTTTCCGCTTGGTCTCGGATAGATCAAGCTGACGAACGGCCCACGCTCGCTATAATTTCAGGTTGGGAAGGGTCTCGAATTCCAGTTGGGGAAATTGCAAGCGTCTGGGCCTTGACGTCATCCCACGGCCTGCGGGCCGAACAACCATATCCAAAAATTCTCAGGAAGGGTTCGCCTCAAATGAAAAAGTCGCTCTTGCTCGCCTCCATGATGGTCGTGGCGCTGGCCGCCTGCGGTAAGAAGGAACCGGCACCCGCGCCGGCCCCGGCACCCGCTCCGGCGGCCGCTCCGGCCCCGGCCCCTGCGCCCGCGCCTGCGGCCGACGCCGCCAAGCCGGCCGACGCCGCTGCTGCCCCCGCCGATGCGGCCAAAGCCACGACGGAAGCCGCCAAGGAAACGACGGACACCGCCAAGGCTGCGGGCGACGCCGTCAAGGCCGCTACCGACGCCGCGAAGAAGTAACAGGGTGCTGTACCGAAAGGGGCCGGCTGCGCCGGCCCTTTTTTTTTCCTAGACCGCCCGCCAGTCCAGTCCCGCTTCCTGGTCGGCCACGCCGATCTCGCTCGCGTCGCACCCAAGGGCAGCGGCGAGCGCCGCACGGGCAAGCGCCGGCGTGTTGTTCCGCGCGGAAAGATGAGCGGCGGCGACCCACTGCAGTCGCGCTCCGTCTAGTTGCCGCAGCAGCGATGCCGCCTGCGC
>JAOUJD010000361.1 GCA_029883565.1 Burkholderiaceae bacterium | reverse complement strand
CGCCGTCACCGGGTCCTTGTCGGGCCCGGGCAGCGCGGGGGCGGCGAGCGTGGCCAGCGGACCCAGCGCGCTGCCTGCCGTCGCATCGCGAGCGATCCCGCGGTAGCTGGGAAACGACGAATCGATGATCGCGAGGCGCACGCCCGCGGCGTCCCGCGCGAGCATCCGCAGCGCGGTGGCGCCGCCGATGCTCTGGCCGAGCACGACCAGCCGCTCGCGATCGACGTCCGGCCGCGTCCGCAGGTACTGCAGCGCGGCCAGCGCGTCATCGACGATGCCGTCGAGAGTGGGCCTGCCTTCCGACAGGCCGAACCCGCGATAGTCGATCATCAGCACGTTGTAGCCGCGCGCCGGCAACCATGCGACCAGCGGCAGGTGGTTGCTGATGTTCGCCGCGTTGCCGTGCAGGTGCAGGACGGTGCCCTTGGCCGTCCCGCGCGCCGGCAGGAACCAGCCGTGCAGGCGCGTGCCGTCCGACGACTGGATGCGAACGTCTTCGGCGCGCAGCCCGAACTGTTCGGGCGACGTGTAGCGGACCGCGTCGGGATAGAAGAAGAAGCGCTCGATGCAGCCGGCGAGCGTGAGCATGGATGTTCCGAGCAGGGCCGCCAGGGCGATGCGACGCACGCGCCTCAGCATTCGATGACGTTCAGCGCCAGTCCGCCGCGCGAGGTTTCCTTGTACTTCGTCTTCATGTCCGCGCCGGTCTCGCGCATCGTCTTGATGACCTGGTCGAGCGAGACGTAGTGCGTGCCGTCGCCGGCGAGCGCCATGCGCGCCGCGTTGATCGCCTGCACCGAGGCCACCGCGTTGCGCTCGATGCAGGGGATCTGGACCAGGCCGCCGACCGGGTCGCAGGTGAGGCCGAGGTGATGCTCCATGCCGATTTCCGCCGCGTTCTCGACCTGCTCCGGCGTGCCGCCGAGGACCGCCGCCAGCCCGCCCGCCGCCATCGAGCACGCCACGCCGACTTCGCCCTGGCAGCCCACCTCGGCGCCGGAGATCGACGCGTTCTCCTTGTAGAGGATGCCGATCGCGCCGGCGGTCAGCAGGAAGTCGGTCACGCCGACGTCGCTCGCGCCCGGCACGAAGCGGCGGTAGTAATGCAGCACGGACGGAATGATCCCTGCGGCGCCGTTGGTCGGCGCCGTGACGACGCGGCCGCCGGCGGCGTTCTCCTCGTTGACCGCGAGCGCGAACAGGTTCACCCAGTCGAGCACTGCGAGCGGATCGACCGGGCCGCTGGCGGCGCTCAGCTTGCGGTGCCACTCGGCGGCACGGCGCCTGACCTTCAGGCCGCCCGGCAGCGTGCCCTGCGCGCGGAGGCCGCGCTCAACGCAGGCCTGCATCACGTTCCAGATCTCGAGCAGCCCGGCGTCGATGTCGCCATCGCCGCGCCAGTGCCGCTCGTTGGCGCGCATCACCTCGGCGATGGACAACTGGTGGCGGCGGCACTGCGCGAGCAGTTCCTCACCCGTGTGGAACGGCAACGGCAGGATCGTGGTGTCGGGCGCGATGCGCCGCTGCGCATTGCCATCGCTCGCCACTTCCTCGCTGACGACGAAGCCGCCACCCACGGAGTAATAGGTGCGGGCGACCAGCTCGCGGCCGTCGATGTCGCGTCCGATGCAGCGCATGCCGTTCGCGTGGAACGGCAGCGCCTTCGTGTAGAACAGCAGGTGTTCCCGGTCGACGAAGCGGATCGGGTACTCGCCGAGCAGCCTGACCTGCTGCGATGCGCGGATCGCGGCCAGGCGGGCCGGCACGGCGTCGACGTCGACGCTGGACGGCTCCTCGCCTTCGAGGCCGAGCAACACGGCCTTGTCGCTGCCGTGGCCCTTGCCGGTTGCGCCGAGCGAGCCGTACAGCTCGATGCGCACCGTGGCGACCCGTCCGATCAGGTCGTCGTTCGCCAGCCGCTGGGCGAACAGGCGCGCGGCGCGCATCGGGCCCACCGTGTGTGAGCTCGACGGACCGATGCCGATCTTGTAGAGGTCGAAGACGCTGACGGCCATGTCGTGTGTGCCTGAAGGAAGGGGGGCGGCGCGGGCCGCCCGCCCCTTGTCGGCACACTAGCAGGGCCGGCTCGGCAAAGCACGTGCCGGACGCTTCTTACCCCACCTTGATGGAGACCCGGCGCGGCTGGGCATGTTCCTGCTTGGGAATGCGCAGCCGCAGCACGCCATCCTTCAATTGGGCCTCGATGCGACCGCCGTCCAGCTCACGGCTCAGCGTGAAACTGCGGCGATAGCGCGGCACCCGCACTTCGGCGTAGTTGGGCTCCATCCCCGCCGGCGTCACGGACGCGACCGTACCTTCGATGGTCAGCGAGTC
>JAOUJD010000100.1 GCA_029883565.1 Burkholderiaceae bacterium | reverse complement strand
ACGAACTTCAGTATGACCGACGCGCCCCGACTCACGGTGCAGCCTGCGCCCGGTCGGCGCTCATGATGGAGACCAGCCGCAAGAAGCGTGGATCGTCGCGCAGCGAGTCGAAATCCGGGTCCTGGCGGATCCAGCCGAGGTTGCCGCCGCCCTGGCGGGCGGCCCTCTCGAGCATGTCGAGCGCCTTGTCGCGCTCACCCAGCTCGGCGTACGCGCAGGCCAGGTTGTAGGCTGTACTGAACTCGTCCGGACGCGCGCGCAGCGCCCGCTCGGCAAGCTCGAGTGCGTGCTCGCGGCGCCCGATGTTCGCGGCGGTCACCGCGCCGAGCTGCAGCGCGCGCGCATCGTCGGGATCGAGCCGCAGCTGCCGGTCGATCGCGTCCATCGCGCGCACGGCGACTGCCTGCTCCGCCGCGGCATCGCCCTTCTTGCGCAGCGCGCCGTTGAACATGCAGAGCACCTGGTAATCGCCCGGCTGCAGGCGATCGGCTTCCTCGTACATGCGCACCGACTGGTCGATACGCCCCATCGCGAACAGGTGCCGCGCGTACAGGTAATAGGTGTAGTAGGCGGTCGGGTTGAGGCGGATCGCCTGCTCGAAATCCTGCGCGGCCGCCTCGGCCTTGCCCTCCATCGAGAGCAGGCACGCCCGCGCCACGTGCGCCTCGGGCAGCAGTGGCTCGAGTTCCAGCGCCCGCCGGCTCGCCTCCATCGCCTCCTCGATCTCTGCCGGGGTCACATCCAGGCGCCACATGCCGCGCACCGCGATTGCGCTCGCAATCTCGGCGTGGGCCTGTGCAAACGTCGGATCCCGCTCGAGCGCACGACGCAACAGCTCCACCGCGCTCCGGTTGCTCGTCCCGTACCGCATGTGTGCCCGGCCGCGCAGGTAGAGATCGTAGGCCTCGGCGTTCCTGGTGCCGACGCGCCCGAGCATCGCGGTTTCGCGCCGGTCGATGCTGAGCTTGAGTGCCTTGAGCATGTGTTGTGCGATCTCCGCCTGCAGCGCGAAAACGTCCGCGAGGTCGCGATCGAAGCTCTCCGACCACAGGTGGTAGCCGTCCGCCGTGCTGACGAGCTGCGTGGTGATCCGCACGCGGTTGCCGGCCTTGCGCACGCTGCCTTCGAGCACCGATCCCACGCCCAGCGTCCGGCCGATCTCGCGCACGTCCGCAGCGTGACCCTTGAACTGGAACGACGAGGTGCGTGACGCCACCCGCAGGTTACGCATGCAGCACAGCGCGTTGATGATCTCCTCGGCGATGCCGTCGCAGAAATACTCCTGGTCGCGCTCCGGGCTCATGTCGACGAACGGCAGGATCGCGACGGATTCGGTCGGCGCCGCGGCCGCAGCGGGCACTTCCACGGGTGGCGCCTCCGGCGGAGGCAGGCTTGCGCGGCCGGCGGCGGGCCCCGCGGATGCGGGGTCCGTAGCGGCCTCCGCGCGCTCGATGCCGCGCGGCGTGACATCGAACGCCCAGGCAAGTACACAGGCCAGCGGGAAACCGAGAGCCACGAGCACGATCACGAGCTTGAGCGACCAGGCCGGGAGGCCGATCGGTTCGAAGATCGCGTCGGCAACCTGGATCAGCAGCCAGGCCGCGACCAGGTAAACGGCAGCGACCCGGATCACCTTGCGGCGGCGCAGTTCCGCGAACCAGATCTGCAGCTTCGAGCGGTCTTTGGACATCGTACCCCCACGCGTTGGCGGAGATGACGCGCTTGCATGGATTATAGGTGCGAACGGACGCCGAACGACGCGCGTCGCATCTCAGCCGCATTCGAGGAACGTCTCGATCGCCTGCGCCAGCCGCCCGGGTTGCTCGTGGTGCACCATGTGCCCCGCGTCCGGCACCGTGCAGGGCTCGAGGCGCCGGATGTGGCGCGCCATCACTGCCGGATCGGCGTCGGCACCGAGCCGCGCGAGGAAGTCGGACTGCTCCCCGATCACGTACAGCACCGGCGCCGTGATCTCGCGCCAGCACGCCTCGGCTTCCTCGCGCCGATAGAGTACCGGGTTGATGCGCTTGTGCGCCGGGTCGGCCCGCACGCACACGCTGCCGTCCGGTTGCGGGGCGGTCCATGCCTCCGCGATGAAGGCGGCGCGCTCCGGCGTCAGCCGCGGATTGCGGCGCTCGAGGAAGCGGGCGAACGACTCGAGCGACGGGAAGTTCGCGAATTCGGGCGGCTCGCGCAGCTGCCGCAGCCACTCGCGGTACCGGCCCGGGGCCTGCTCCGGCTGCGTACGACCCAGCCCGAAGCCCTCGATGCAGACGACGCGGTGCACGCGCTCCGGGCGGATCCCGGCATACAGGGTGGCGATGTTGCCACCCATGCTGTGCCCCACGAGCGTCACGGGCACGCCGGGCACGAACTCGTCGAGCAGGGCATCGAGGTCGGCGAAATAGTCGGGAAACCAGTAGCCGTCGGCGGGCCATGCGCTGCGCCCGAACCCGCGCCAGTCGGGCGCAATGCAGCTGCGCCGATCCGCCATTGCGTCCACCAGGAACTGGAAGGTGTCGCCGGTATCCATCCAGCCGTGCAGCAGTACCACCGGTTCGGCGTCCGTCCCTCGCCAGCGCGTCACGTGGTGACGCAGCCCGCGCAGCAAGCACTCGAGTGTCTCTGGGGGGCGGCGCGGAACGTAGGGTGACGACATGGAGTATTCCCGAGGCGGTGCCGCGTGACCGGCAGCCGGTGATTATTGCGCTCCCGCCCGTGAACAGGGCAATCTCGCGCCGCGCCGGGCGCGTGCCCGCAGCCACCGGCGGAAGCTACCCCATATGCGCAGGATCCTCGTCTTCCAGCACGTCGCGACCGAGCCCCTCGGGCATCTCGACCCGCTTCTGCGGGCGTCCGGGATCCGCATCCGCTACGTCAACTTCGGCCGCGAGCCGCATGCCCAGCCCGACGTGCGCGGCTATGACGCCCTGCTCGTGCTGGGCGGACCGATGAACGTGGACCAGGCCGACCACCTGCCCCACCTGCGCTATGAGATGGGCGCCATCCACGACATGGTCCGGCAGGACCGGCCCGTGCTCGGCATCTGCCTGGGCGCACAATTGCTGGCGGCCGCCATGGGCGGAGACGTCCGGCCGAACCCGGTGCCGGAGATCGGCTGGTACCAGCTGCACACGCGTCCCGCGGCGCACGACGACCGCCTGCTCCGGCACTTCGAGCGGCGGCCGCAGTTCGTCTTCCAGTGGCACGCGTACACGTTCGCGCCGCCGCCCGGTGCCACACCGCTCGCATGGACGCGCAACTGCCGCAACCAGGCCTACCGGCTCGGTGACCATGCGTGGGGGCTGCAGTTCCACCTCGAGGCGGACGAGGCGCTCATCGAGCGCTGGCTCACCCTGCCCGGCGGTCGCGACGAGATCGAACGCCACTGGAACGCGCGACGGATCGCCCGCATCCGGGCGGGGAACCGGCGTCACCTGTCCGCGGCGGAAACCCTCAGCGAGCGAGTGTTCGGCGAGTTCGTGCGCATGTTCCCGCGTCGACGCTACGCGACGCTGTCGTCGCGCTGACCCCCGGCCGCGGAATCGTCAGCCGCCGAGGAACAGCCGGTAGGCGGGATTGCCGGTCTCCTCGGTGTAGGCATACTGCAGCTCGCGCAGGTGCTGCTCGAATTCGCCGGCATCCGCGGGCGGCACCTGCACGCCGGCGAGCACCCGCCCATAGTCCGAGCCGTGGTTGCGATAGTGGAAGAGGCTGATGTTCCAGCTCGACCCGATCGCCTCGAGGAACCTGAGCAGCGCACCCGGGCGCTCCGGGAACTCGAAGCGGAACAGGCGCTCGTGCTCGAGCCCCTGTGCATGACCGCCCACCATGTAGCGCACGTGCAGCTTCGCCATCTCGTCGTCGCTCATGTCGAAGACCCGGTAGCCCGCCTCGGCCACCTGCGCCAGCAGCGCTTCCTTCTCGCGGCGGCCCTCGTGGATGGCGATCCCGACGAAGATGCGCGCGGACTGCGTATCCGCATAGCGATAGTTGAACTCGGTGACGCCGCGGCGACCGAGCAGCTGGCAGAAACGCAGGAAACTCCCCGGCGCCTCCGGGATCTCCACGGCCAGCAGCGCCTCGCGCCCGGCGCCGAGGTCCGCGCGCTCGGCCACGTGGCGCAGGCGGTCGAAGTTGATGTTCGCGCCGCAGTTGAGCGTGACGAAGCTGCGGTCGGTGCAGGACTCGCGCGCCACGTATTTCTTCAGGCCCGCCACCGCGAGCGCACCCGCCGGCTCGGCGATGGTGCGGTTGTCCTCGAAGATGTCCTGGATCGCGGCGCAGATCTCGTCCGTCGAGACGAGGACGACCTCGTCGACGTACTTCTGGGCGAGCCGGAAGGTCTCCTCGCCGACCCGCCGCACCGCCACGCCGTCCGCGAAGATGCCGACGCGCTCGAGCGTCACGCGCCGGCCGGCCAGCAGCGAGTCGTGCATGCTCGCGGCGTCCTCGGGCTCGACCCCGACGATGCGGACCTGCGGATACAGCGACTTCACGTAGGCCGCGATGCCGGCGACGAGCCCGCCACCGCCGATCGGCACGAAGATCGCGTCGATGGCGCCCGAGTGCTGCCGCAGGATCTCCATGCCGATGGTGCCCTGACCGGCGATGACGTCGGGATCGTCGAAGGGGTGGATGAAGGTGAGCCCGCGGTCGCGGGCGACTTCGACGGCCTGCTCGTACGCGTGGTCGAAGTCGTCGCCGTGCAGGATCACCTCGCCGCCCAGGTCGAGGACGGCCTGCACCTTGATGTTGGGCGTCGTCTGCGGCATGACGATCACCGACGGGATGCCGCGCCGCCGCGCGGCGAGCGCCACGCCCTGCGCGTGGTTGCCGGCGGACGCGCAGATCACGCCGCGCCGCGCCACGGTCTCCGAGAGGTGCGCGATCTTGTTGTAGGCGCCGCGCAGCTTGAAGGAGAAGACGGGCTGCAGGTCCTCGCGCTTGAACAGCACGCGGTTGCCGAGGCGACGCGACAGCCGGGGGGCCGCCTCGAGCGGCGATTCGATGGCGACGTCGTAGACGCGCGCCTTGAGGATGCGTTCGATATAGCGCTCTTGCATGGACGTTCACGGCAGGGGATGCGCCGGCTACGTTAGCAGGAAAGCGTGCCGAGGGGCCGCGCGGCATCTCTTCAACTTTGCACCTGCACCCCGCATACTTCGCCTTGCGGGCGCCGTCGCGCCTCCCTCGTCACCACTACGAAGACATGAACGAATCCGTCTCGCGCCGGACAGTCATCGGCGCCCTCGGCGCCAGCGCCCTGCTGCCGTCCCTTGCAGGAGCGCAGAATTTTCCCGCGTCCCTCATTCCGGCCGGGTCGCGCGACCTGTGGAACTGGGTGCGTGCGCAGCTCGTGCTCGACCCCGGGCTGGCCTGGCTCGACACCGCCGGATCGGGCCCGGCCCTGCGCGCGGTCATGGTGCGCGAGTATCGCAGCCGGGAGCGACAGAGCCAGGACTTCCGCCGGTACCAGGCCTCGGTGTTCTCGCCGGACGCCATGACGCGCCACCTCGACCGGGTCGCGACCTTCCTCGGCGCGGCACCGGACGAGATCGCCTTCACGTCGGGATCCGCGGACGGGCTCGGCATCGTGGCCCGCGGCCTCGACCTGCAAGCGGGCGACGAGGTGCTCGTGAGCAGCCACGAACGCGCGGACGCCGTGGGTCCCTGGCGGATCGAAGCCGCCCGGCGCGGCATCCGGCTGGTGGAACTGCCGCAGGACGGCATGCCGGCCGCGCCCGAGGCGATCGTGGGCCAGTATGCGGGCGCGATCACGCCGCGCACCCGGGTGCTGCTCGTTTCCCACGTCCGGGCCACGGACGGCACGGCAATGCCGCTGGCGGAAATCTGCGCGCTGGCGCGCGCCAACGGCATCTTCAGCGTCGTCGACGGGGCCCAAGGGCCGGGCCTGGTCGACTTCAGTCTCTCGGACCTGGGCTGCGACGCCTATTCCACGGCGTTTCATCGCTGGATCAACGCCTCCTGGGGCGTCGGTGCGCTCTTCGTGCGCCGCGACGCACAGGCGCGCGTGTGGCCGGTGGCAGAGGATGCGCCGGGCGCGACGGGGGCCCAGGCGCGCTACGGTGCGTCCGCGCGGCACCTCGGCCCGTCGATCGAGGGCCTGGCCATCGCGCTCGAGTTCCAGCAGGCCGTCAAGCGCGTACGCCTGGGTTCGCGGATCCGCGAGCTCGCGGCGTACTGCCGGCTGCAGCTGGCCACGCTGCCGGGGGTCCAGATCCTGTCGCCGTCGCATCCGAGCCTCGCCACCGGGATCGTGTCACTCCGCCTCCCGGACCGCGACCACGGGGCCGTGGTGCGCGCCCTCGCGGAGCAGGACGGCACCGTCGTCGCACACGTGCAGCAGGGCGCGGGCTTCGACGCGATCCGCGTCAGCCTGCACCCGGGCAACGACCCGGCGCAGATCGACCGCTGCGTGAATGCGCTGCGGCGGCATCTCTGAGCGGGACGCCGGCGTGCCGCGCCTCGAGTTGCTGATGACCGTGTTCGCCGGCATGAGTGGCGGACTCGCCGGTGTTTTGTGGAGCGGACTCGTCACCTCGCCCTGGCTGGCGCGGGTCGCGCCCGGACCCTTCGCCGCGCCGACCGAGAGCGCGGCCCGGCTGGTCGCGGGTGCCGCGCTGCGCGCCGCGGCCGGCGCGGGACT
Organism: Burkholderiaceae bacterium; assembly: GCA_029883565.1. Lineage (GTDB taxonomy): Bacteria > Pseudomonadota > Gammaproteobacteria > Burkholderiales > Burkholderiaceae_F > JAOUJD01. Next base: position 2,525 of record JAOUJD010000100.1, on the reverse strand, counting down.
CGGCTTCCTGTTCTGGCTCGGCTGGGGGCTGATCGCGGTCGTGAACACTCCCTGGTACGCAACCGGCGCGCTGTACGGCGCCCTGTGCTGGTCGGCGCTCATCCTGCCCGCGTTCGCGACGCTCGCCCTGCGCTGGAAAGGCACCTCCGGCCAGCTGGCCGTCCACGCGGCCGAGTGGCTGTTTACCTGCATGGCGATCGGCTTGCTGTGCGCGCTGTCGTGGCACCGCTACGCCTGACGCCGGATGCGTGACGTCCATGTGCTGGCGGTCGCGCAGGGCCTTTCGGCCGCGGGGATGATGACGATCCCCCTGCTGGGCGGCATCCTCGGCAGCGAATTCGCACCGGCGCCGCAGCTCGCCACCTTGCCGGTCTCGCTGACCGTCGTGGGACTCGCCGCGATGGTGATCCCGGCCGCGCTGCTCATGGAGCGGATCGGACGGCGCAACGCGTTCGTCGCCAGCGCGCTGCTCGCCGCCGTCGCGGCACTGGCGGTGGCCTGGGCCATCGTGCAGTCGAGCTTCTGGCTGCTGTGCGCAGCGACGCTTGCCCTCGGCGCGAACCTCGCCTTCCAGCAGCAGCACCGCTTCGCGGCCGCCGAGAGCGTGTCGCCCGACCAGGTGAGCCGTGCGGTCTCGATGGTGATGATCGGTACGCTCGCGGCGGCGGCGAGCGGACCGCAGATCGCGCTCGCGCTGAAGAACCTGCTTCCGGATCACGAGTATGCCGGCTCGTTCATCGGGGTCGCGGTACTCTGCCTGGCGAGCGCGCTGGTGCTCACGCGCTACCGCGGCGGCCGGCCGGCAGGACTCGTAGCGGATCCGGGGGCGTCGCGCCCGCTGACCGAGATCCTGCGGCAGCCGCTGTACCTGACGGCCCTGTCGGCCTCCGTCGTGTCCTATGCGGTGATGAGCTTCATCATGACCGCCACGCCGATCAGCATGCACGTCCACGACCACCATTCCGACGGCGACACCGCGTGGGTGATCCAGAGCCACCTGCTCGCGATGTACGGGCCGTCCCTGTTCAGCGGCCGGCTGATCGCGCGCATCGGCGTGCGGGCAGGCATGACGGCCGGCCTCGTGCTGATGTTCGCCTGCGTCGCGATCGACAGCGCCGGGCGCGACCTGATGCACTACTGGTGGGGCCTGGTGCTGCTCGGGATCGGCTGGAACCTGCTGTTCGTGGCGGGCACCGCGCTGCTCACGACGACCTACCGCGCGTCCGAGCGTTTCCGCGCCCAGGCCGTCAACGAATTCTCGGTGTTCGGCACGCAGGCGCTCGCCTCATTGCTCGCGGGGCCGGCGATCCACGTACTCGGCTGGCACTCGCTCAATCTCGCGGCGCTGGTGCCGCTCGTGCTGTTCGCCATCGCACTCGCGGCCTGGCCCGCTCAGCGGTCGAGGAACTCCCGGGCATAGCGGGCGACGTCCGCGGCGCCGGTGTCGAACAAACCGCCGTTGTGGCCTTCGAGATCGACGCGGTGCGCTTCCCGCAGCAGCGCGTCCGCGCGGGCCGTGGTCTCCCAGAACTCATCCCGGGCGCGCACCACCAGCGTCGGCTGCCTGAGCAGCGGGAGCCGTTCGCCGGTCGGGTAGTTCGCGGCCGCGGCCGGCCCCCAGGTCGCCGCCTCGCCGCCCTGCAGCGCGCCGGCGAGATCCTCGCCGAGCCGTGCGAGCGACGCCCGTTCGCCGCGCGAGCGCCGGATCCTCTGCCACTCCTCGACGAGGTGCGTGCCGTCGTCGCGCGCCTTCGCCGGCCACGGTCGCGCGTGGTAGGTCTCGCGCTCCTTCGCGTCGAACACCGGCACGCCGGCGAGAATCACGCGACGCACCTGGGCCGGGCGCGCCACCGCGAGTTCCGCGGCGGCCAGCGAGCCGGTCTGGTAGCCGAGCAGGTCCACCTGCCGCAGGCGCAGTGTGTCGAGCAGGTCGCCGACTGCCGCTGCGTAGTCCGCGATCGACGGCGCCGACTCGGGCGCGTCGGACTCGCCGCAGCCCGGCAGGTCCGGCGCATAGACGCTGCGATCCCGCCCCATCTCCGCGAGGAAGCTCTTGAAGACCCGGCCCGACAGCGGAGCCGGATGCACGCACACGAGCGGCGTCAGCTCGTCGAAGCCACCGTTCGACGGAAAGGCGGTGTGCAGGTGCAACTGCCCGAACCGGCAGTCGACGTACATCTTGCGGAGGTGAACGGTCACGGGCGGGGACTTCCTGCTCGAGGGATTGGCGCTGCGCGCGGCGGTACGGCTCGGGAATCTTGTCACGGTCGACGAACCTCGGGATCGGAGTGTGGCGTGTGGGGCGCATTCTCCGCACACCGCTCCCGGGTCACATTGATTCAACTCTCACAAACGACGCTGCCGACCTGACTTAATCCGCGCCGTGCAACGCGCGGTGACGCGATGCCGCGAAGCCGCCGCTTATGTCGAAGGATCAGGCCGTGTCGAGGTACCACTCATAGTCGCGATCGGTCACCAGCGCGCCGAACTTCTCGCACTCCCGGCGCTTGATCGCCAGGAAGACC
>JAOUJD010000099.1 GCA_029883565.1 Burkholderiaceae bacterium | reverse complement strand
CGAGGCCGGTGTGCATGCTGCCCATCAGCACACGATTGGGCAGAGTGGTGAAGCCCAGGTCCAGCGGGGCCAGCAGGTGGGGATAGGGTTCGCTCATGAGGCCGATGGTAGCCGCGACCCGGCCCGCGAGGCGCGGGCGCGACCCCGCTGCGTTAGGCGACTCGTTCTACTGCGGTGTGGCGGCGAAAGCGGGTTTCATTTCACCCTTGGCGGACCCGACCCGGGCTGCAAGGGAACGTCTCCGGTGCGAGCCGCTCCGCACCTGTCGAGCGAGCGACGGTCAGGAACAGGCGACGGCGCCTGCGTCCGCGATCCGAGGGCCCAAGAAAAAACCGCGGGACGAGCCCGCGGTTTCCTCGGGACCAGCCGTTGCGGTGCTCAGGCGGCCTTCTTCTCCGCCTTCTTGTCGAAGAACTGTTCGTCTTCGGTCGAGCCCTTCAGCGCCGCGGTCGACGCCTCCTTCTCGATGGTCGTCGTCACGGCATCGAAGTAGCCGGTGCCGACTTCGCGCTGGTGCTTCACCGCGGTGAAGCCCTTCTCGGTCGCGGCGAACTCCTTCTCCTGCATCTCGACGAACGCGCTCATCTGGTTGCGCGCATAGCCGTACGCCAGCTCGAACATCGAGTAGTTGAGCGAATGGAAGCCGGCCAGCGTGATGAACTGGAACTTGTAGCCCATCGCGCCGAGTTCCTTCTGAAACTTGGCGATCGTCGCGTCGTCGAGGTTCTTCTTCCAGTTGAACGACGGCGAGCAGTTGTACGCGAGCATCTTGCCCGGGAACTGCTTGTGAATCGCTTCGGCGAAGGCCTTGGCGTAGGCGAGGTCGGGCTTGCCGGTCTCGCACCACACGAGGTCGGCGTACGGCGCATAGGCGAGCCCGCGCGACACCGCCTGTCCGAGGCCGGGCTTGGTCTTGAAGAACCCTTCGACGGTGCGCTCGCCGGTCAGGAAGGCACGGTCGTTGTCGTCGACGTCCGATGTCACGAGGTCGGCCGCTTCGGCGTCGGTACGCGCGACCAGCAGCGCCGGCACGTTCATCACGTCGGCGGCCAGGCGCGCGGCGACCAGCTTGGCGACGGCTTCGCGCGTGGGCACGAGCACCTTGCCGCCCATGTGGCCGCACTTCTTGACCGAGGCAAGCTGATCCTCGAAGTGCACGCCGGCCGCACCGGCCTCGATCATGGCCTTCATCAGCTCGAACGCGTTCAGGACGCCACCGAACCCCGCCTCGGCATCGGCGACGATGGGCGCGAAGTAGTCGACATAGCCGGGGTCGTTCGGGTTCTTGCCCTCCATCCACTGGATCTGGTCCGCGCGGGTGAAGGTGTTGTTGATGCGGCGGACCACGGCCGGCACCGAGTTCGCGGGATACAGCGACTGGTCCGGATACATCTCGCCCGCGAGGTTGGCGTCGCCTGCGACCTGCCAGCCAGACAGATAGATCGCCTTCAGGCCCGCCTTCACCTGCTGCATCGCCTGGTTGCCGGTCAGTGCGCCCAGCGCGTTGACGAACGACTCTTCGTTGATCAGTCGCCACAGCTTCTCCGCGCCGCGCCTGGCGAGCGTGTGCTCGACCTGCACGGAGCCGCGCAGGCGGACCACGTCTTCCGCCGTGTAGCCGCGCTTGATTCCCTTCCAGCGGGGGCTTTCGTTCCAGTCCTTCTGCAGGCGCTGAGCCTCGAGTTCACGTGCCGTCATGCGTTCCTCCGGATTCGAAAAATCGGTTCCAAAACTCTTTCCGTGCGGTCTGTCGTTTGCTGCGCGGATGGGAGCCATCGTAAGGGGGCTTGCGCGACGCAACAACTCAAATAACTTTTATAAGACCTATTTTCTTTTGTCTGTATTTCAATAACTTACAAAATTCATTCCATAACGCGAACTCATCTTTGAGAACGCGAAAGGAGAGTTGCTGCCCTGCAGGAGGGGTTTTTCCATAACGTGAAACACCCTCTGAACACTTGAAACGGGCTCGGCGATGGCGGGCACGGGCGCATCTCATCGAGGTGACGAGTTTCGCAGTCGGCCCCGTCATTGGTGCGGGCGGCCGGCAAAGAGCGCGCCCGCGGTCATCGAGAGGAGAGCCGCGCAGGCATAGACAAGCCTGGGGCAACAACCATTGTTCGCTTTCGCTCCAGGCAAGGCGACTGCGGGACCACCCGAGGCGGGCACCAGCCCCACCGCGCCAGGGTCGGCGCAGCGGCGTTCAACCTCCCAGGATCACCGCCTCCGGGATCTTGTAGTGCTCGTAGTCGTTGACCTCGATCGTCCAGAGATCACCGGTCTTGGACGCCTTGACCTTCTCGTTGCCGCTGCTCACCGTGTTGCCCATGAAGGTCAGCACGCGCTCCAGGCCGCCCGCGGGCTTGATGTGGACTTCGGCGTTGCCCGGCTTGCCGCGGATGACGCCGAACTCGCACTGCGAAGAACCCGCGGGCGCATTGCCCATCCAGCACGTCAGCGGCCCGGTGGCGTGGTACGGCGTGCCCTTGACCTTGGCATCGCTCGCTGGCGCCGTTCCCAGCGCTGCGGCCCCGGTTGAGCCACCTGTGACTCCCACGGTAAGCGTGAAGTTGGCGGTCTCGCTGCGGCGGGCGGCGCTTCGCATCAGATACACGCGCACGGTGTACTCGCCATCCGCCTCGAGCTGGCCGGTCCACTCGTTGCCGCTGGTGGAGCCGACGAAGATGGCCACATCCTTGGAGCCCGGCGGCAGCACGTTGAAGTAGTTCGCGGTGTTCGCAGTCTTCAAGGAAACGGTCATGGTCTGGCCGGCCCTGGCCCGCAACTTGTAGTCGATCGTCTTGGAGCCCGTCAGCGAGCCTTTCACCGTGGCCGAGGAAGCACCCTTCGCGAAATGCAGCGGCCTGACTTCGATCGAATCGGCCGCCAGAACTCGTGAGCCAACGAACAGCACGGCACACGCCACCATCAGATGAACCAGCGCTTTCACCATATCTTTGCTTGCTCCTTGAGTTCGGACGATGCAGCCGGCGCGCTCCCGACCTGGGGAGGAATCTTAGTGGACATGGAGTGCCTCCCCGTGTCGGCAGTTCCCACCGGGGCACCGACGGCCCCCGTTGCGCGGGCATCGTGATCAGCCGGCGTCGCGCCCCATGATCGCGTCAGCCAGGCGCTGCCGGTGACTCGAGAGCGCCAGAACACCCCCGGGCGGGCGCATGCGCGTGTATTCCCAGCCCGGCGGGACGAATGTGACGGCGCTGCCAAGTGGAGGACGGGCTTGCGCGCCCCTCCGAAGGACGTCAGGACCTGCGGTGCAGGAACCCGGGGATGGCGAGCGCGCGCAGCAACCCGCCCTTCGATGAAGTCGCCACGTCCCGTTGTTGCAGCGGACGCGCTTCGGTCGTCGCACTGGCGGTCGCCAGCGCCGCCACTTCAGTCGAGATCGTCCGCGGGCCCGGCTGGTCGACGATCGGCGCCGCCTGTTCCGCGGCGGCGACGGTCGGAGAACCCCCAGGCGACGCCTCGCTCGCATTCGCCGCAGGCCGCACGAGCGGACGCAGCCACTGGACCAGGGGCTTCCAATGATCGAGATCGGCTTCGATCTCGTTCAAGGGCATGTCGAACAGCGTGAGGCCCTGGTCGATGCAGCGGACGTAGGCGTGAGACTGGGGCAACACGGCGACGAGCTGGAGTCTTTGCTGCTCGGACCATTCCAGCAGGACATCCGCCGCATCCGCACGCGCCTCGACGCGCATGCCGATCGCCGCCAGGCGGCAGCGGCCCGATGCGACCCGTGGCAGCGTCCTCAACTCGGCCAGGCAGGCCGCCGCCGATTCGCGATCGAAGATCGACAGCCCGATGGGCACGACGATAGCATCCGCATACATGACGACGCGCGCCAGATCGAGGCCCGTCAGCCCACCGGGCGTGTCGATGACGACGTGGTCGATGCCCGCCGGCGGCCGCACGAACGAACGGGCGTCGATGTGCCATCCGACGATATGCATGCCCTCGCCGGCCTGCGCGTACAGCATCTTGCGCTGGCGCAGCCAGGTGCGCGTCGATTGCTGGCGGTCGATGTCGCCCAGCGCCACCGCGGCACCGCGCAGCGCGCAGTACGCCGCGATGTGCGTGGCCAACGTGCTCTTGCCGCTCCCGCCCTTCCGGTTGACGACGGCGATGACGGACATCAATGAGCCTTTCCGAGCGCGCGCGACGTAGGCATTCGGGCCATTTCAGCTGTGCGGAGAGCCGACGGAGTCCTGGGAACCGGGTGAATTACGAAGCGGCGGTACACGATCGCCTAAATGCTACACGCACCAGGCTCATCGGCGCAGAACTCGTGCAAATACCGACGGCCCCGCTGCGGCATTCCTTGCGCAGCGCGCCTGCGCGCCCCTGCCCCGCTCCGGGGCCGATGATCGGGCAGCGCTTCAAATCGCCAGTTGCTCCGTGCTGACCAGCACTCCGTCCGCGTCCGCATAGACCCAGTTGCCGGGTCGCACGGTCACGCCGAGCACGGTCACCGCGAGATCGCGCTGTCCCTCGCCGCGCTTGACCGAGCGGCGTGGGTTCAGCGCCAGCGCACGCACGCCGATGTCGGTGCCGTCGATCTCGGCCGCGTCGCGCGCGCAGCCGTTGATCACGACCCCGGCCCAGCCGTTGGCGGCCGCGGCGGCGGCCAGGTTGCCGCCGAACACGGCGCAGCGCAGGCTGCCGCCGGCGTCGACCACCAGCACACGCCCGTTGCCGGGCGACTTCAGGACTTCCGCCACCAGTGAGTTGTCCTCGAAGACCTTCAGCGTTGCGGCGGGTCCGGCAAAGGCCCTGCGCGCACCGAGCGCGATCAAGCCGGGCAGCATCACCTGCAGCGTGCCTGCCGCGAGACCACCCTCGTTGGCGTCGCAAAGATCGGCCGTCGCCGGTGCGGTGCTCATGCCCTGGCCTCGTGCGGCGTCGACTTGGTGCGCGCCGACACGCCAACGCGCATGGCGGTCAGCAGCGAGGCTGTCTGCAGCACGGCCACCGCGGCGAGCGCTGCCGTGAAGCGCCCTGCGTCGAGCAGCGGGCCGAAGATGAGCGGCGCCAGCGCGAGCCCGGTGTCGAGCCCCGAGTACACGAAACCGTACACCCGGCCGAAGGAGGCGCGGCCGAACTGGCTGGTCGCCGCGCGCCGAACCAGCAGGTCCCGGTTCGGCCCGGCCGTGCCCACACCGAATCCCATGACGGCCATCATCGGCAGCAGCAGCGCCGGCGACATCCAGCCGCTGGCCAGCAGCAGCGCCATGACTGCAGCCAGACCGAGCGCCAGCGCGATGACCCGCTCGTTGTGCTCGCTGCGCGCGGCCAGGAACCCGCCGGTGATCGTTCCGACGGCGCTGCCGGCAAGGTAGGACGTCAGGCCGGCCGTGGCCAGCACGAGGGACACGCCATAGACGTTGCCAAGGATGGCGGGCGCGTAGTTCTGCAGGATCCCGAACGCGGAAGTGGTGAGGAAGAAGAAGGCGAAGCACAGCCACACCGCGGGCGACGCGAGGAACGCCAGTTGATGCGCCGGTGCCGCTTTCGCCGACTCGGAGGCCGGCGCCGCGACCAGTTCGGCCGCCGCGTCGTCGAGCACCGCTCGGCGCAGCCACAGCACCGCAAGCACGGTCGCGCCGACGGCGGCGGCGGCGAATCCGGCGACGTGCCATCCCGCGGTGGCCGCGATGCCCGCCATGAAGACCGGCGCCGTCGCCCAGCCGATGTTGCCGGACAGGCCGTGCACCGAGAACGCGTGCCCCAGGCGCGGCTGGGCCACGCGACGGTTGAGCAGCGTGAAGTCCGCCGGATGGAAGATGCTGTTCCCCAGCCCCGCCACGCCAGCGGCCACCATCAGCATCGGATAGGTATCGGCAAGTCCGAGGACGATGCCCGAGGTCGAAAGCAGCGCGATCCCGGCAAACAGGACCGGCCGCGCCCCGGTGCGGTCCACGATGAAGCCGGCAAGCGCCTGCCCCACCCCGCTGATGACGAAGAACACCGTCATCAGCAGACCGGCCTCGGTGTAGGAGAGCGAGAAATCCTTCATCAGCCACGGGAACAGCGGTGGCAGCATCAGGTGGAAGAAGTGCGACGTCCCGTGCGCGAGGCCGACGAGGCCGATCACTTCGACGTCGTTGCGCACCGAAACGGAGGGAGCTTGCGTGCTCATGGGAGTGGGACAGGGGCTCGCCGACTGTAGCAGAGGGAGTGCCGATCCCCGCCATAATGTGCCCCCGACTCGCGGGAGCAAGGCATGCCGAGCTGGTTGAGGACCCTGGCGTTCGCCACGATCACGGCGCTGTCGCCCGCTGCCATGACGGGGAGCCAGGCGGCGGATTCGACGGTCGCTGTCCGTGTCATCGCCTTCAACGATTTCCACGGCCACCTCGAGCCCGGCGAGAACGCCATCGCGGTGCCCGATCCGACGCAGCCGGGACGCACCGCGCCGCTGCGCTCCGGCGGCGCCGCGCACCTCGCGACGCTGATCGCGCGCCTGCGTGCCGAGCAGCCGGGTCACGTCGTCGTGTCGAGCGGCGACCTGATCGGTGCCTCGCCGCTCGTGTCCGGCCTGTTCCACGACGAGGCGACGATCGAGGTGATGAACGCGATCGGGATCGACCTCAATGCCGTGGGCAACCACGAGTTCGACCGGGGTGTCGCCGAACTGACTCGGATCGCGCGCGGCGGATGCCGCGCCGGGGATAGCGACTACCGGAAGAGCTGCGACCGCGGAACCTACGGCGGGGCGCGCTTTCCGTTCCTGGCGGCCAACGTGGTCGATCGAGCCACCGACCGCACGATCTTCCCGCCCACGTTCGTCAAGACGATCGATGGCGTGCGCATCGGCTTCATCGGCGTCGTCACCCGCTCGACGCCCGGGATCGTGGTCCCCAGCGGAGTGGCCGGGCTGCGCTTTCGATCCGAAGCGCGGGTGCTCAACGAGCAGGCGAAGGCGTTGCAGGCGGACGGCGTGCAGGCGATCGTCGCGGTCGTGCACGAAGGCGGCGATGCGGACGGCGGCTTCAACGCCTGCGAAAGACCGCGCGGGGCCATCTTCGATATCGAGCGCAACCTCGATCCGGCGATCGACGTGGTGCTGTCCGCGCACACGCACCGCGGCTACAACTGCGTGATCGGCGGCCGTACGGTGATCCAGGCGGCATCGTTCGGACGACTGGTGTCCATCGTCGATCTCGCCGTCGATCGCACCACGGGCGACGTAGTGCGCACGCGCGCACGCAACGTACCCGTTCCGAACGGAGCGGGCGGCGGCGGGGCGCTCGCAGCGGCCTTCCCGCCCCTGCCGCCCGACCCGGCAATCGCGGCGATCGTCGAGCACTACCGCGCGGCGGCGGCGCCGCTGGCCGAACGGCCGGTCGGCCGCATCAGTGCCCCCTTCGAACGGCGGGCAGGCGCGGGCGGCGACCACGCGCTCGGTCGCCTGATCGCCGACGCGCACCTGGCGGCGACGCGCAGCAACGGAGCGCAGGTCGCCTTCACCAACCCCGGCGGGATCCGCACGGCCCTGCATGCAAGCGGCGCGAACGGTGTCGTCACCTACGGCGATGCGTATTCGACCCAGCCGTTCGGCAACAGCCTGGTCACGATGACCCTGACCGGCGCGCAGCTGAAGACGCTGCTCGAGCAGCAATGGAGCGCGTCGGATCCCGAGCGCGCCCGCATCCTGCAGCCATCGGCGGGCCTTTCCTACGCCTGGGACACCCGGCGCCCGCGCGGCGATCGAACGAGTTCGATCCGGCTCGAAGGCCGACCGCTCGCCGATGGCGACCGGGTGCGCGTGACCGTGAACAGCTTCCTCGCGGCCGGCGGCGACGGCTTTCGGATCCTGCGCGACGGCAGCGAGCGCGTCGGCGGGCCGCTCGACATCGATGCATTCACCGATTTCCTGCAGCAGCAGTCCGCCGCCGGCCCGCTCGCGCCCACGTCGGCGCCGAGGATCACGCGCAGGCAGTAGGGCCGGTCGGGCAGCGCGAAGGTGCGATAATTCCGCCCCCTTTCGTAGCAGGAACATCGCATGCGCCGCAGTCGTGCCGGGTCACGCGCTCGCCAGTCCGCAGACGCCTCGACTCTCGTGAAGATGGCGCGTCGGCTGTCCGAGTCGGGCAGTCGCATCGAAGACCAGTTGTGGCAGCGCCGGCTCATCGAGCTGATCAACGAGCGGCTCGCGCGCCGCAATGACGACGCGATCGACGCGGCGCTGGACGAACTCGCGGGATCCAGCCAGCGCGCCTACGACGACCTGGCGGACATCGCCGAGAGCTGCGCCGAAAGCACCGTGGTCGACATCGACGGCCGGCCCCACGAGGTGGTGCTGCTCGCGCTGCCGCTGCTGGCCTGGTCCCGCTATCGGCTCCCCACCACCACGCTCGCGGCCAGCGTGGTCGAAAACCTGACGTCGCAGTTCAGCGGCCACCTGCTGGCGCGCGACACGCGGGTCGCGATTGCCGATCACCTCTATTCGATCGACCAGCTGCCGGAGGCATTTTCCGACGTGCGTCGACTGACCGAGCAGCTCGGGGACGCGGCGGTGGAACGGGTCGCGCTGCACGTCGACCCGAAGAAGCTGCGTGAACCGATCGCGATGCTGGCCGACACCCGCTACGTGCTGGCGGCGATCGCCACGCCCGCCGGTGGCCCGCTGTTCCACTGGCAGGAACTCGGCGTCGATCCCGACGCGAAGATCGGCGCGCTCGCCGCCTTCCGCGAACAGGTGGCCAGCGTCCTGCAGCCCGCGATGACCGGATGCCGCTTCCGCGTGCTGTCCCCGAACGCCTTCCACGCGGCGCTGCGCATGGCCGACCGCGACCTGCGCGAGTTCTCCCTCGAGGCCGCGGTTGCCTACCTGAAGCTCGCGTACGACTTTTCACCGGGCGGCCTGGCGGCCGCCTATGGCGTGTTCGGCGACCCGGAAGGCAGCGCCGGCGCCGAAGTGCGCGTGGGCCTGGCGAAGGCGAGCGACGAGGACGAAGTGGTCGAGGGCGTCGTGTGGCCGCTCCTTGGCGACGAAGAGGAGCAGACGCTGGAGGACGTCGAGAAGGCGCTGCGCGCCGTCGGCATCGTCAAGTCGGTGGCGCACACGCACCGGTTCCCGCTCGAGTTCTGCGATGACTGCGGCGCGCCGCTCTTCCCCAACTCGGCCGGTCACGTCGTGCACGCCGAGCCGCCCGAGGACTCCGAAGACCGCCCGGCAACGCCGCTGCACTGAAGCGCCT
>JAOUJD010000360.1 GCA_029883565.1 Burkholderiaceae bacterium | reverse complement strand
GGAGGACCGGCTGCTGGTGTCCGGCGACATGGTGCTGCCGCGCATCTCCACCAACGTCAGCGTGTTCGACATCGAACCCGACGGCAACCCTCTGCCGCGCTACCTGCACTCGCTCGATCGCCTGTTGCTGCTGCCGGCGGACACGCTGGTGTTGCCGTCGCACGGCAAGCCGTTCACCGGCCTGCACCAGCGCATCGCGCAGCAGCACGCGCACCACGCCGAGCGGCTGGCCGAAGTGCTCGCCGCGTGCAGCACGCCGCAGACCGCCGCTTCGATCGTCCCGGTCCTGTTCAAGCGGACGCTGGACCTGCACCAGACCACCTTCGCCCTCGGCGAGGCGCTCGCCCACCTGCACGCACTCTGGTACGACGCCAAGGTGACGCGCGCGCTGGACGGCGACGTGGTCCGTTTCAAGGCGGCGGCATGACCGACGCGCCCCGCGACAAGCCACGCCGGCCCGCGACCACATTGGTGGCCGGCGGCCGCGGCCGCGCCGAGAGTTTCGGGTACGTCAACCCCCCGCTCGTGCGCGGGTCCACCGTGCTGCACGACAGCGTCGCCGACATGAAGGCGCGGGCGCAGGCGCGGCTCGCCGGCGATGACGACGTCGCGACGTACGGCGTGTACGGTACGCCGACGCACAAGGCGTTCTACGCGGCTCTGAACGAGCTGGAGTGCGGGCACCGCAGCTGGGCGTTGCCGTCCGGGCTGGCCGCCTGCACGATGGCCCTGCTCGCGTTCGTGCGTGCCGGCGACCACGTGCTGGTGCCCGACTCCGTGTACTGGCCCACGCGCCGCTTCAGCCGGCAGACGCTCGGCCGCTTCGGCGTGGACGTCACGTTCTACGACCCCTGCGCGGGCGACGAGATCGAGGCGCTGTTCAGGCCGACCACGCGCGTGCTCTTCATGGAATCGCCGGGGTCGCTGACGTTCGAGATGCAGGACGTGCCGCGGCTGGCCGCGATCGCGCGGCGGCACGACGCCTTCACGGTCGTCGACAACACGTGGGCGACTCCGCTGTTCTTCCAGCCGCTGGCGCACGGCGCCGACGTCTCGTTGCATGCCGCGACCAAGTACATCGGCGGGCATTCCGACCTGCTGATGGGGACGCTGACGGTCAACGAGCGCGCCTGGCCGGCGGTGCGCGAGGCGATGCACTTCTACGGCATGACCACCAGCCCGGACGACATCTACCTGGCGCATCGCGGCCTGCACTCGATGGCGGCCCGCCTCGCGCTGCACCGGTCGAACGCCGACACGCTGATCGCCTGGCTGCGCGGACAGCCGGAAGTGGAACGCGTGCTCTACCCGGCGCTGCCGGACGACCCGGGCCACGCGCTGTGGAAGCGGGACATGAGCGGGGCGTCGGGCCTGTTCGGCGTTGTCCTGAAGCCCGGCCTGCCTGCCGGCGCGCTCGAGGCACTGGTCGACGGCGTCGAGCTCTTCGGCCGCGGCTACTCGTGGGGCGGATACGAGAGCCTGCTGATTCCTGCCTCGCCCGAGCGGACCGTCGTGACCTGTCCGTGGAACGGCCGCCTGTTCCGGATCTCCGCCGGCCTCGAGGACGCCGCCGACCAGCTCGACGATCTCGCGCGCGGCTTCGCCGCGTTACGCGCGGTCCGCTGAGGCGGTGCGCCGGGCGCGCAGGTAGGCCAGACCGCGGACCGCGCGGCTGCCGTACCAGCTCGTCATCTCCGCGTCGATCAGTTCGACCGGTCTTGCGGTCACGCCGCGCAATTCCGCGGCCTCCCGCTCGGTGAAGAGGTAAGGCTCGGTCGACAGCAGGACCCGATCGACGTCCGCCGCGGCGAGGACGACATCGGCGACGCGCGGATAGCGCGCGGCGCCCGCCCATCCGCCGGGCGGGGTCGTCACGTCCCAGCCGACGCAAGCCAGCGTGCGTGCGATGTACGTGTCCGCGGCGACCGTCATCCAGGGGTCTTTCCAGATCAGGTAGAGGACGCGTTCACGCGGCCATCGGGTTGCACCGCACCGGCCGAGCTCCTCGAGCAGGGCAGCTGACAGCGCGGCGGCGTGCGTTTCGGCGCTGAACAGGGCGCCCAGCAGCGCGAACAGCCGGAGGTTGTCTTCCGGCGCGTTCGGGTGCGTCACCACGACGTGCGGCACGAACGACCGCATCGCGTCGACCGTCGCCGCGTCGTTCTCGTCGACGTTGACGATCACGTGCGTCGGCGCCAGCGCGCGCAGCGCGTCGAGCCTGACGTCCTTGGTGCCGCCGACCTTCGGCACGTCACGGACCGCCGGGGCCGGGTGGATGCAGAAACCGGTGCGGCCGACCACCCGCGCGCCGACCCCGAGGTCGAACAGCAGTTCGGTGATCGATGGCACCAGCGACACGATGCGG
>JAOUJD010000359.1 GCA_029883565.1 Burkholderiaceae bacterium | reverse complement strand
GGACGCTCGACTCAAGGAAGACAAGATGCCGACCGCGCTGCGGTCGTTCCGCGGCCTGTACTCGAACCAGATGATTTCGATGGTCGAGCGCTGCCTGCGCCTGAATTCGCTCGAGCGGCCGCAGACCGTCTACGCCGTGCAGAAGGAACTGCTGCAGACGGTGCCGGAGCGGCCGGAGTTCTCGCTGTCGGAGCGCGCCAGCGCCCGCTTCCGCAACCTCCAGGCGCGCGTGACGCGCTTCATGAAGGACCACAACATCACCTGGTTCTAGGCGATGTGTACGCGACCTGGCCCCTGCTTCAGGGCGCTTGCTTCCCGGCGGACCCATGGCGTAGCCTCGCCGTTCGATTCGCCCCGCTGCGACGGGGACGACAGCCCCCGGCACGAGGGCGACGAACACGGAAGCGACAGACACACCGGTACCGGGTTTGCGGGCAACGGATACAGGGACAGCGGGCGCGGCTGATGCGGTTCTCCGTCTACCAGGAAAGCAAGAAGGGCGGTCGCAAGGTCAACCAGGACCGCATGGGGTACCTGTACACGCGCGATTCGCTGCTGATGCTCGTGGCGGACGGCATGGGAGGGCACGCGCGCGGCGAGGTCGCGTCGCAGCTGACGCTGCAGACGCTGGCGTCCATCTACCAGCGGGACGCGAAGCCTCTGCTGGCCGACCCGGTCCGCTTCCTCGAGGACTCGGTCCTCGCGGCGCACCGCGAGCTGCATCGGTACCGGGCAGAGCACTCGCTGCCCGAGGCACCGCGCACGACGCTCGTGGCGTGCATCGTGCAGCAGGGCGTGGCGATCTGGGCGCACGTCGGCGATTCGCGGCTCTACCTGATCCGCGGCGGCCGCATCCTCGAGCGCACGATCGACCATTCGCGTGTCCATCATCTCGTCCAGGCGGGGCTGATCCGGCCGGAGGACGCCAAGGACCATCCGGAACGCAACCGCATCTTCAACTGCATCGGCGCGTACGTGGCGCCGACGGTGGAGATCAGCCGGCCCTTCGCGCTGCGCAACGGCGACACCCTGCTGCTGTGTTCCGACGGGCTGTGGGGCTCGCTGAGCGACCGGCAGGTGGCCGAGGCGTTCACGGGCAAGACGGTGATGCGCGCGGTGCCCGAGCTCATGGAGCTCGCGCTCGAGCTCGGCGGTCCCGAATCGGACAACTGCACGGGCGTCGCGATGACCTGGGCCGGCAGCGAGTCGATGGAAATGGTGCCGCCGAGCGAGGAGCCGGTGTCCACGCTGCTCATCCCCGAGGGCACGGTGGCCTCCACGGTCCAGATGCCCCGCATCGGCGAGCCCGACGCCGACGAGGAACTGTCCGAGGAGCAGATCGACGACGCGGTGGCGGAGATCCAGAAGGCCATCCAGCGCGCCGGCAAGCTCGTCAACAGGCCGTAGCGGCGCCCGCAGGGAAGGTCGCGCGAGAGGCTGGCCGCGCTGCGCTAGTCTTGCCGTCCGGGGGCCGCTGCGCTGGCCCCGTTTTCCGGGACATCCATGGCAGAAGAAATGAAGCGCCCCAGCGGCCGGCGCCACGACGAGCTGCGCGCGGTCAGGCTCACCCGCCACTACACGAAGCACGCCGAAGGTGCCGTGCTGGTCGAATTCGGGGACACGAAGGTCATCTGCACCGCGAGCGTCGAAGAGAAGGTGCCGCCGTTCCTGAAGGGCAAGGGACAGGGCTGGGTGACGGCCGAATACGGCATGCTGCCGCGTTCCACCAACACCCGCTCCGACCGGGAGGCGGCGCGCGGCAAGCAGAGCGGCCGCACGCAGGAGATCCAGCGCCTGATCGGGCGCAGCCTGCGCTCGGTATTCGACCTCACCGCGCTCGGCGAGCGCACGCTGCATATCGACTGCGACGTGATCCAGGCCGACGGCGGCACGCGCACCGCCGCCATCACCGGCGGCTTCGTGGCCGCCTTCGACGCCGCGCGGTGGCTGCGGGCGCGCGGCATGATCGACAATCTTCCCGTGCTCGACTTCGTCGCCGCGATCTCCGTCGGCGTATTCCAGGGTGTGCCTCTGCTCGATCTCGACTACGTCGAGGACTCGAGTTGCGAAACCGACATGAACGTCGTGATGACGGGCGGCGGCGGCTTCGTCGAGGTGCAGGGCACGGCCGAGGGCAAGCCGTTTTCGCGGGGGCAGATGGACGAGCTGCTCGAACTGGCCCGCACCGGCATTACGTCGCTGGTCGCCGCGCAGAAGCGGGCGCTGGAGCTTTGACGGGATTCTCCCGGCCTTTCCTGGTCGCGCGACACCTACATGCGTCGGATGGGCACGGAACCCGTGACCACGTACCTTCGAGTCATCCTTTTTTCCGGCGTGCTGCCGGCAACGGACGCGGCAACCGCGTCCACT
>JAOUJD010000358.1 GCA_029883565.1 Burkholderiaceae bacterium | reverse complement strand
TGGACGGATGCCAGCGACGAACTCCGCAGTGCGCATGCGCGGCTGCGCGAGATGATCTCGATGTACCGCGCCGGCATGGACTCTCGCGGGCTGATCAGTTCGCTGGAAGAACTCGGCGCGGCCTTTCACAACCGCACCGGAATCGAGCTCGCGCTCGACTGCCGGGTCGATGACTTCAGCCTCAGCGCTGAACGCCAGTTGCAGGTCTTCTATATCGTCCAGGAAGCGCTTGCGAACATCGGTCACCACTCCGGAGCGCACAACGCCCGGGTCCTGATCGAACGCGTGGGCGAAGACCTGCGCCTCGTGATCGAGGACGACGGGCGCGGACCCAGCGACGAAGTCCTGGATCCGCGCTGTGCCGGTCGTCTGGCCGAAGCCGGCCATCACGGCCTGCAGATCATGCGTGAGCGCGCCGGGCGCGCCGGGGGCCGGCTGCACATCGGGGCCCGGGCGGAGGGTGGCACGCGCGTCACGCTCACCGTCGATGGTCCGGCGGAAGGGGCTCTCCTGTGAGCGCGCAGCCGATCAAGCTGGTCCTGGTCGACGACCATGCGCTGGTCCGGCAGGGGCTCGCCGACCTGCTGTCGCGCGGAGCCGGGATGCAGGTCATGGCGACCACTGGTCGCGCCGACGAGGCGTTCGGGCTGCTGCAGGAGCACCGCCCCGACCTGCTGATCCTCGACCTGAGGATGACTCCAACCGACGGGATTTCCCTCTTGAAGAGCCTGCGTGAACAGGGTTCGGATACGCCGGTGCTGGTGCTGACGATGAGCGAGGCTGCCGAGGACCTCGCGGCGGCGCTGCGCCTGGGCGTCCGCGGTTACCTGCTGAAGGACATGGAGCCCGCGGATGTGATCGAGGCGATCCGCCGCGTCGCGCGTGGCGAACTCGTCGTCGCGCCGGCCGTCTCGGGCAAGCTGGCAACCATCCTGCAGTCGGGGGAGGAGCCGGGCAGCGCCGCCAGTCTGGCCAAGCAGCTCACCGGGCGCGAGCGCCAGATCCTCGGGTACGTGGCTTCAGGCCTGAGCAACAAGGCGATCGCGCGCACGGTCGGCATCAGCAACGACACCGTCAAGCTGCACGTCCGCCACATCCTGGCGAAACTGGGCCTCAGCTCCCGCGTCGAAGCCGCGGTGTTCGCGGTGCAGAACCGCAAGGCGCTTGGGGTGGAAGAGCGCTGAGTCCGGTCGCCCGCGCGCGTGGGCGCGGCGGTTCAGGCAGCTTCCTCCCGCCAGAGCATGTACTTCATCGTCGCCACCGATCCGGCGACGATCGAGGCCGTTGCGAGCACCGACCCGATGGCGAGCGTGGAAACGCCGGTGATGCCCTGGCCGACGGTGCAGCCGAGCGCCGTGACGCCACCAAAGCCCATCAAGACCGCTCCGATGATGTGGTCGCGGGTGTCCGCCGCCGATGCGAACCCCTCGAGGCGGAAGTGGCCGGAGGCGACCGCCCAGACCATCGAGCCCAGGATCAGGCCGAACGCCGAGGCGATGCCGAAAGTGATGTGCAGCGACTTGTCGGTCCACAGCATCAGCAATTCCAGCGTGTAGGCCATGGGCGCGACGTAGCTGAGCGATTCGGCTGAGCGCGTGTTGGTGGCGACGAACACCATCTCGAGTTCCGGGCTCTCGACGTATCCGATGTGCCCGGTGACGTACCAGCCACCCGTGACGACGAGGCCGAGGATCACTCCGGTCACGATCTGGTTCGGGTTGGCCCGAAAGCGGGCATCCATGAAGACGAACGCCAGCAGGCCGCCGGCGATCACCGCAGCGACCGCGCCGAGTGCAGTCTTGGCGGGCATTCCGGTCGCCTTGGCGAGCAGCGTCGGAAGGTCCTGCCCCGCCAGGCCGTACGCCGCCAGGTCGAGCGCGAATCGATCCAGGTAGTCCACGCGCCACTGGCCGAACAGGCCCTTGATCGTCATGTACGCCGCGACGCCGAGGAAGACGAAGACCACCACAGAGCGGACGCTGCCGGCGCCGATGCGCAGCAGGTTCTTGTTGGCGCAGCCGCCGGCGAGCGTCATGCCGATGCCGAAGGCAAACCCGCCGACGATCGCCGACAGCCACGCCAGCCGGGGCCGCGGGTAGATCGATTTGGCCAGGTCGACGAGGCCAAGGCCGTGCAGCAGGCTCGCGCCGATGATCGCCACGGCGATCGCCAGCAGCCACATGCGCATCCGGCCCCAGCTGCGCATGTTGAGTACGTCGGAGATCGCGCCCATCGTGCAGAAATTTCCGCGGCTGGCAAAGAAGCCGAAGATGAAGGCCAGCACAAAACCGCCGAGCACGACGATCGTCGCGGGACTCATCGATGACTCCATTGCCTGCCTCCCCTGGTCGTCAGTTCTTCTTGTCGTCGCG
>JAOUJD010000098.1 GCA_029883565.1 Burkholderiaceae bacterium | reverse complement strand
CGGCGAGCGAGGCATTGGCGACGACCTTCACGCCTTTCCCGACGAGCATGTCGGTGAGGACTTCGTTGCAGATCGGCTTGGTGAAGGCGCCCGTGAGCGGAGTGACCATGGTGAGCTCGGTCTTGCCGCGCAGCCCCCGCTGGGTCAGGTAGTCATCCACCAGGCAGGCGAACTCGATCGGCGCCACCGGACACTTGATCGGCATTTCGGCGACGTCGACCACGAGATCGCCGCCCTGGAAATTCTCGAGAGCTGCAGCCAGGCGCAGCGCGCTGTCAGGGGTATAGAAGCCGTGGGCCTGCCGGCCCCAGCGCTCTGCAAGGCCGTCGATCACCTCGGGCAGCGTGCGCGAGCCAAGGGCAAGCACCAGCCAGTCGTAGGCGTGCTCGCCCTGTTCGGTCGTCACCCGTCGCTGCACGGGGTCGATGCCGGTAATGCGCTCGCACCGGTACTCGACCCCCTCCCCGATGAAGTCGGCGGTGGGTCGCTGGATGTCCGCGATCGTCCGGTAGCCGGGCCTCTGAAACGGCATGAACAGCATGCCGGGCTGGTAGGTGTGCTGCGGCGAATTGCCGATCACCGTGATGCGCAGCGCCAGCGCCCGGCGTCGCGCTTCCTTGGCCAGCAGATTGGCCGCGACCAGGCCGCCAGTGCCATCGCCGAGTACCAGTACCTGAACCGTCATGGCGAACTCCGCTGAGATGGGATTCGTTCGGTGACCGCCGAGGGCAGCCGTGGTGCCTGCTGGATCGAGCATGACGCGTCCCGAGCGCTGCCGGACTGCGTTAACTCAAGGTTCCCGCACCGCACCCGGGCACGGTGCGGTTCGCGAGATCAAACGAAGAGAGACAACATGCCGCGAGCGCCGCCAAGCGATGGAAGCGCACGCCGCCAATGCGGCGATGTGCCCTGTCAGGCGGGCTGCGCGGCGCCTTTCATGTTGACGGGCTGGCCTTCTGGCGCGCCCTGCCACTTCATTTCGTAGCCGAGTTCCTTGGTCTCGACGCAGAGCTCGGCCAGCTCGCTGAACCTGGCCCTGAATACAGCGTCCGCGTGCGACCGTTCGTGCTCATCGAACGAACGCCAGTACGTCGCAATCACGAGGTCGTGATCCGCGCCCCGGTCACTGCCAAGCGAGCCCTCGGCGGAAAGGAAGCCGGAGAACCTGAAGACCTGCCCGGCGATGAAGCCGCCCCGCTCGCCGCCATAGGTCTCCTTGACGACGCTGCACATCTCGGCCAGCGCCAGATCGACGTCGTCGTAGGTGACGCCCGGCTTGAGCTTGATCGTGTTGAACAGCAGCTTCGCGCCGAACGGAATCGTGATCGGTCCAAACATGGTGCCTCCTGGCCGCGGGATCCTAGGGGAGGCAGATAAGGCCGGCGCAGCGGCGTTCAAGGCGCATTCGCGTTTGTCCCTAACCCCTGCCGCCGATGTGGTCGCGGGCCACGGCCGCGCCGACACGATTCCCGAGGCTGCGCTTCAGCCCAGCTTTGCGGGCCGGTCGAAGAACCAGAGGACGAACACCAGCACCGCCGTCATCATCGGCATCAGCAGCGGATTGACGATGCCGGCCACGAGCGGTGCGACCATGAGGAAGAAGCGCAGCCCCCAACTGTAGAGCAGTCCAGCTCGTTCAACGTGGTCCCGTGCCATCGGCTCCAGCGGTCTGCGCTCGTCGGACTGCACCGGCATCGACATGACGAAACCCGCGTGGTTGTAATAGCGCATCGCCATCGACGAACAGACATAGGAGGCAAACAGCACGAGCATCAGCAGCGCCTCCAGGACGGGACGCAACGCGAGCCCCGCCCCGGCCTGCGGGTGCGATATCGTCTCCAGCACTGTCCCACCTGCGAGTGTGATCGTCCCCATGAGCGCAAGCGCGGCGGTCGATGCAGCAATCGTCGCCGACATCAGCGAGTTGCGCAGAGTCTGGACCGCGACGATTTCGAAGCCGGGCCGCTGGCTCAGCGCGTCGGCCCAGCTGGCGCGCATCCGGGCGTGCGCGGTGCGCGCCATGCGATGCGGCGCATGGTGCCCGACCCACAGCACCCAGCCCTCGTAGGCGACGAAAAGTACGAGGCTGACGCCGAAGGCGAGCCAGGCCAGGGTGTTGTCCCGGAACATCGCTGTCATCGACAACGCCGTCACCCGCTCAAGCGGGTGGCACAGTTCAGGCCCGACTCACTGAGGACAGCGTGAAGCATCCGATGGCACCTTGCCGACCAGCAGCAGAAAGGACGAAAACGGTCCCATGTTACCCATGGCCTCGAGCTTCGGTCCGGAAAACTCCAGGTAGCCGAACATCATCGCCCTCATCGGTCCGTACTCGCCCCTGCCCATCTCGATCCAGCGGGGAGTCTCGGCGCTCATGACGTAGTCGGCGTCGGAATCCAGCGTGGCCGTTTCCACGGCACCGCCGTACACGCAGACCGCCTTGCCCTCCTTCAGCGCCACGCGCAATTCCGCCGTCGGCTTCTTCGCGCAGTCCGTCCGGAACAGCTGCATCACCTTGAAGCCCCGTCCCTTGTCGTTCTTGATCCAGCCGGACTCGGCCAGCCCTCCGGTCAGCACGGCTTCCTTGTTCCATGCCTCGCAGGCCTGCGTGGCCCAGGGCGGGGTCATCATCATTGGCGACTGGGCGGCGGCTGGCAGGATCAGGGTGAAGCCGAGCGCGGCGGCTTGGGCGATGGCGCGAAGCATTGGTGGAGGCTCCTTAGCGTGAGGTGGAAGGAAGGACGGCCCCTGCCGCCGCGCCACGTGCGACGGCGAGGTCATCTGGCTGCGCGGCAGCAACTGCGGTCCGGGATCTCGGCGAGCGTCACGTGGAGCGCGCGCCGCATCGGCCCGACCGGCGCCGGGTAGTTCGCTGAGGACGCGCAGGCAGCGCCGAGGCCGGCTGCGCCAGTGTCGGCATTACGGCCGCGCCCCCTCGTCACCCAGCAGAATGATCTGGAATGACAATGCCTCGAGGTCGCCGAGCACCATCGTTCGTTCCGCGCCGAGGCCCGCAACGGTGCCCGGGTTGACCAGCGGCGTGGCGCCATGCGTGCCCGTCACGGTCTCCACCGTCGCGACGTGGCTGTGGCCGCAGAACACCGCGTCGAAGTCTCCCGTGCAGGCCATGCCGCGGGCGAGGTGCGGATAGTGCGTCATGAACAGGCGGCGGCCGCCCAGGCTGAACGACGCATCGCCTCCGTAGTAGACCAGTTTGCCCTTCGATTCCAGCGCCATCCGCTGCATCGACAGCATGTCGCCGAGGTTGTTGCCGTGGACGGCGTGCAGCGGCAGTCCAACCGCCAATGCCGGCCGCAGCGAGTTCGGTCCGATGATGTCACCGCAATGCAGGATCGCCTGCGCGCCCCAGTCGCGAGCGCGTTCGACGGCGGCCGCAAGCAGCGCGCCATGGTCGTGGCTGTCGGAGACGACACCGATCTTCACGTCGATACCCTGCAGGAGAAGCGTCCAGTACGCGGCCCCGGGGGTCCGCCGACGCAGGGGGAACAGTATCCCAGCGCTCGCGGTCGCGCGTCCTACCAACGTGGGTAACGGCCGTGCCCCCTTCCTTGGGGGTAGACAGCGCAACGGCCGACCACGCCTAATTCGTCTGCTGCCCGTTGGCGCCGCCCGGGAGCGCCCGTGCGCTCGTCCCCGCTGCGCTGCCGGCCTGTCGCCGCTCCCTGAAATCGCACCAGGTGCCCTCGTCAATGCCCCCACAGTCCGCAAGCGCCCCCGAACGCTCATCCGACGTTCGGACGACGACTTGCTACATGTGCGCCTGCCGTTGCGGGATACGGGTGCACCTGGACGACGGGAAGATTCGCTACATCGAGGGCAACCCGGAGCACCCGCTGAACCACGGAGTCATCTGCGCCAAG
Organism: Burkholderiaceae bacterium; assembly: GCA_029883565.1. GTDB lineage: Bacteria > Pseudomonadota > Gammaproteobacteria > Burkholderiales > Burkholderiaceae_F > JAOUJD01. Next base: position 5,375 of record JAOUJD010000098.1, on the reverse strand, counting down.
GGTTCGTCGGGGATCATGAAGCAGTATTCGCCGGCGCGGCTGACCCGGCCGCTGCTGCGCAAGGCGGGTGCGGAGCGGGGCGCCGGCGAGTTCGAGGCCATCAGCTGGGAACAGGCCTTCGACATCCTTACTGAGCGGCTGGCGAAGATCCGCGCCAGTGACCCGAAGAAGTTCGCCCTGTTCACCGGGCGCGACCAGATGCAGGCGCTGACCGGCCTGTTCGCACGCCAGTTCGGCACGCCGAACTACGCGGCCCACGGCGGCTTCTGCTCGGTCAACATGGCCGCCGGAATGATCTACACGATCGGCGGGTCGTTCTGGGAGTTCGGCGGCCCCGACCTGGGGCGGGCGAAGCTCTTCTTCATGCTCGGCACGGCCGAGGATCACCATTCCAACCCCCTCAAGATCGCGATCTCGGGCTTCAAGCGGCGCGGCGGCCGCTTCGTGTCGATCAACCCGGTGCGCACAGGCTATTCGGCCATCGCCGACGAGTGGGTGCCGATCAAGCCGGGCACCGATGGGGCGCTGCTGCTCGCGCTGATTCACGAGCTCATCGCCACCGGCCTGTACGACCGAGAGTTCCTGGTGCGCTACACGAACGCCGGCCAGCTCGTGAACGTCGACGAGACGAATGACGAGTTCGGCATGTTCGTCCGCACCGAGGTGCCGGAAGAGGAAGCCTGCTACGACCCGCAGAACAAGCTCTGGTGGGATCGCGTGACCAACGCGCCGGTCCTGACGCATGCCGAGGGCGCCGATCCCTTCCTGTTCGGCACCTTCAAGCTCGCCGACGGCACCTCGGTCAAGCCGTCGTTCCAGCTGCTGCAGGAGCGGGTGCGTGACTGCACGCCCGAGTGGGCCAGCCAGATCACCGGCATACCGGTCGCCACGATCCGCCGGCTCGCGCACGAGATGGGCATTACCGCCCGCGACGAGAAGATCGAGCTGCCGATACCCTGGACCGATTCCTGGGGCGTCGAGCACGACTCCGTCACCGGCAATCCGGTGGCGTTCCATGCCATGCGCGGACTGGCCGCCCATTCGAACGGATTCCAGTCGATCCGTGCGCTTGCAATCCTGATGACGCTGCTCGGAACGATCGACCGCCCGGGCGGTTTCCGTCACAAGGCACCGTTCCCGCGCCCCATCCCGCCGTGCGCGCGCACGCCGAACACGCCGCTGGCGATCCGGCCCAACAGCCCGCTCGACGGCATGGCACTCGGCTGGCCATCGGATCCCGACGACCTGTTCGTCAACGACGACGGCAGTCCCGTCCGCATCGACAAGGCGTTCTCCTGGGAGTACCCGCTGGCGGTGCACGGGCTGATGCACAACGTCATCACCAACGCCTGGCGCGGCGACCCGTACCGCATCGACACCCTGCTGATCTTCATGGCCAACATGGCATGGAACTCGACCATGAACACGGTCGAGGTTCGCAAGATGCTCAACGACAGGGACGAGAGCGGCGAGTACAAGATTCCGTTCCTGGTCGTGTGCGATGCGTTCCAGTCGGAGACGACGGCTTTCGCCGACCTGGTCCTGCCTGACACGACGTACCTCGAGCGGCACGACGTGATGTCGATGCTCGACCGGCCGATCTCGGAATTCGATGGCCCCGTGGATTCGGTGCGGGTGCCGATCCTGCCGCCGACGGGCGAATGCAAGCCGTTCCAGGAAGTGCTGATCGAACTGGCCTCGCGCCTGAAGCTGCCGGCCTTCACCCGGCCCGACGGCAGCCGCAAGTTCCGCAGCTATCCCGACTTCGTCGTCAACTACGAGACGGACGCAGGATCCGGCATCGGCTTTCTCGCGGGATGGCGCGGTCACGGCGGCGAGAAGTTCATGCGCGGCGAACCGAACCCGCAGCAGTGGGAGCTGTACGAGAAGAACAACTGCGTGTTCCAGTACAAGCTCCCGCCCTCGTACCAGTACATGCGCAACTGGAACAAGGGGTATCTCGAGTGGTCGCGCCGCAACCGCATCACGCGCTACGACGAGCCGATCCTGATTCACCTGTACTCGGAGGTGCTGCAGAAGTTCCGCACCGCCGCGAAGGGCCGGGGCCTGTCGCGCAAGCCACCGGAGCACCTGCGCGACCGCATTGCCACCTACTTCGACCCGCTGCCTTTCTACTATCCGCCGCTCGAAGTCCAGGCGACCGACACGCAGGCGTACCCGCTGGCCGCGATCACGCAGCGACCGATGGCGATGTACCACTCGTGGGACTCGCAGAATGCCTGGTTGCGCCAGATCCACGCGCACAACTACCTGTTCGTCAACCCGCGCACGGCGCGCCAGTCGGGCATCGAGGACGGCGACTGGATCTGGGTCGAGTCACAGTGGGGCAAGGTCCGCTGCATGTGCCGCCACTCCGAGGCCGTCGAGGCCGGCACGGTGTGGACCTGGAACGCGATCGGCAAGGGGGCGGGCGCGTGGGCGCTTGCGCCCGACGCCAACGAGTCGCGCAAGGGCTTCCTGCTCAACCACCTGATCAGCGACGAATTGCCCGCCGACGGCGGCCGCCGCGTGTCGAACTCGGACCCGATCACCGGGCAGGCGGGCTGGTACGACGTGCGCGTCCGCATCCGCAGGGCCGATGCGCAGGACGAGCAGGTGACGTGGCCGCAGTTTCCGCCGCTCAAGGCGTTCCCCGGCATGGCCACCGCCCGCAAGCTCTGGCTGGCCTACACGACGCGCAGCGACGGAGGCGGAAAGCGATGATCCGCGGCGCCGGGGAGCATTCGACGTGACGCAGCTCGCACTCGTCATCGACCTGAACGTCTGCGTCGGCTGCCACGCCTGCGTGACCAGTTGCAAGGAATGGAACACGTCCGGCAATGCGGGAACCCTGTCGGACCTCCGACCCTACGACGCCGATCCGACCGGAACCTTCTTCAACCGCGTGCAGACCTTCGAGGTCGGCGAGTATCCGAACACGCAGACGGTCCACTTCCCGAAATCGTGCCTGCATTGCGAGGAACCGCCGTGCGTGCCGGTCTGCCCGACCGGAGCCAGCTACAAGCGACCCGAGGACGGGATCGTGCTGGTCGACTACGACAAGTGCATCGGCTGCAAGTACTGCTCGTGGGCCTGCCCGTACGGCGCGCGCGAAATCGACGAACGCCAGAAGGTGATGAAGAAGTGCACGCTGTGCGTCGACCGCATCTACGACGCGGCGCTGCCGCCGTCGGAGCGCCGGCCGGCGTGCGTCATGGCGTGTCCGACCAGCGCGCGCCTGTTCGGTGACGTGCACGATCCGGACTCGGAGGTTTCGCAGGCGATCCGCGACCGCGGCGGCTACCCGTTGATGCCCGAGTGGGGGACGCAGCCGGCCAACCACTATCTGCCGCGGCGCCGTACGGAAATCAAGATCGAACAGGACGAACTGATCCGCGTCGACAATCCGCTGAAGATCGACGGCAAGCTGCCCAAGCCGCCCCTGAAGGACCCGGCGCTCGACGACGTGACTTCCTGGTGACCGGCCGCCGCCGCCTTGCCGCCACGCGACTCCGCACATGCATCCAGCCTTCTCCGTGATCTTCCTGACGACGCTGATCGGCGCGGGACAGGGCCTGTTCATCGCCTTGTACTGCGCCGAAGCGGGAGCGCGGATCGGATGGCTGCAGGGTCCGGACCACGGTTTCTACGTGGGCGGTGCCATCGTCGTCTGCATCCTGATGGGCCTGGGGCTGGTCGCCTCCTTCTTCCACCTTGGCCGCCCCGAGCGAGGCTGGCGCGCGGCCGCGCGCTGGCGCACATCGTGGCTGTCGCGCGAAGTGATCGTGCTGCCGGCCTTCTTCGCCGGCGCGGCCGTCTGGGGCGCGTTGCACTGGTTCGCGGCTGGCGATGCGCCGTTCGCGGGCCCGGTCCCGTCCACGCTGGTGCTGGGGGCGGTGACGGCTGCGCTCGCGCTGGCACTGTTCCTGTGCACCGGGATGATCTACGCGTGCCTGAAGTTCCTGCAGGAATGGGCGACGCCGCTGACCGTGGCGAACTACCTGCTGCTGGGCTCGGCATCGGGCTTCACGCTCGCGACAGCCTATGCGGCGGCGGCCGCGCCCACCCTGACGCCCTTCTTTGCGGCGACCGCTGTGATCCTGGTCACGTTCGCGCTGATCACGCGCGGCGCGTCGCTGATCCGGAATGCGCGCCTGAAGCCCAGGTCGAACCTGCAGTCGGCCATCGGCATCAAGCATCCACGCATCGTGCAGAAGTCGCAGGGCATGATGGGCGGCGCCTTCAACACGCGCGAGTTCTTCCACGGCCGGACGCGAGCCTTCCTGCGCTCGGTGAAGTGGGTCTTCCTCGTGCTCGTGTTTCCCGTTCCGGTCGCGCTGATGGCCGGCGGGCTCGCGCTGTCGTCGCCCGCGCTGCTGCTGGCGGCTTTCGTCGTCCAGTACGTCGGCCTTCTGGCGGAACGCTGGTTCTTCTTCGCCCAGTCCAACCACCCGCAGAACCTCTACTACCAGGCCGTGGCGTGAGCACGCTGCCCGGGCAATTCGAATAGTATTAGCAGGGTCGTACACGAGCCCCCTGGGGCGCCCCCTGTGAAGACTGACGCGCACGGCCTGGTCGAGGCCGCTTCCGAATTTCCCGATCCGACCCCCTCGCGTGCCCATGAGGCGCCGAGCGGATCGGTGCTTGGGGATTTCCTCGGGCTGGTCGTCCGGCTGACCGGTGCCCGGGCCGGCGCGATCCGCGCGCCCACGGCGGACAGCCTGAAGATCCGGCTGGTTGCCTCCGTCGGCCTGCCCAAGGACGTCTGCCAGCGCGATACGCTGATGCCCGCCGACTGCGGCATGTGCGGCGCCGCCCTCCAGAGCGCGTTGACGCGGCAGGCGACGGCGCAATTGGGCTGCGAGATCCTCCATTCGGCAGACCCGTTCGGAGCGGCGAAGGGGCGCGCGGTCGCGGTGCCGCTCGACCATCGCGATCGGCCGATCGGCGTTCTCAACCTGTTCTTCTCGGAGGGACGAGACCCGCCGGCGGGCATCTCCCATCTGCTGCGGCCATTCGGCCAGCTGCTCGGGCTGGCGCTGGAGAACGAGCGCCTGGCTCGCGAGAACCTGCAGGCGAGCGTCGCCGCGGAGCGCCAGTCGATGGCGGCCGACATTCACGACGCGCTGGCTCAGTCGCTGACGTTCGTTCGCATGCGCATGTCGCTGCTGCACGATGCCCTGCAGCAGAACGAGACCCAGTCCGCGCTGGCCTACTGGACGGATGCCAGCGACGAACTCCGCAGCGCCCATGCGCGGCTGCGCGAGATGATCTCGATGTACCGCGCCGGCATGGACTCTCGCGGGCTGATCAGTTCGCTGGAAGAACTCGGCGCGGCCTTTCACAACCGCACCGGAATCGAGCTCGCGCTCGAC
>JAOUJD010000097.1 GCA_029883565.1 Burkholderiaceae bacterium | reverse complement strand
CGCGTTATAGAAGAAGGCCCAGAACAAGTTCTGCCGGATCTTTCGCACGGTCGCGCGGGAAATGGCGATCGCATCGGCGACCAGGCGCGGGTCGGAGCGCAGCAGCGTGACGCCGGCCGCATGCATGGCGATGTCGGTGCCCGAGCCCATCGCGATGCCGACGTCGGCTGCGGCAAGCGCCGGGGCGTCGTTGATGCCGTCGCCGACCATCGCCACCACCTTGCCACCCTTCTTCAGGGCCTCGACCCGCTTTGCCTTGTCACGCGGCAGCACGTTGGCCTCGAAGTGGTCCAGCCCGAGCTGGCGCGCGACGTGCGCGGCGGCGCCGGCGTTGTCGCCCGAGATCATCGTGGTGCTGATGCCCAGTCGGTGCAGCTCCTCGATCGCGGCCCGGGCCTCCGGCCTGGCTTCGTCGCCGAACGCGAGCCAGCCGATCAGCTGTGCGCCGCCGGCGCTGCGCTGAGCAAGCCAGGAGATGGTCCGTCCCTCGCCCTCCTGCAGCGCGGCGGCCGCGGCCTCGGCGGAGAGGTCGACCTTCCAGTCGTCCATCAGGCGCCGGTTGCCGAAGGCGAGGTCGACAACCTGTCCGCTCCCGTCGTCGAGTCGCGCACTGACCCCGCGGCCGGCAAGCACGCGATGTTCGCGTGCCGTCGGCTGAGCGACGCCGCCGTCGGGCTTCGCCTGGGCGGCGAAGGCAGCGCGCACGGCGTCGGCCAGCGGGTGGCTGCTGCCGGCGTTGACGGCGTCGGCCAGCGACAGGACGTCATTCGCGCTGAACGAGCCATGGCTGCCGGCGCTCACGACGCGCGGCTTGCCGATCGTCAGGGTCCCGGTCTTGTCGAACGCGACGATCTGGATGTTCTTGGCCAGTTCAAGCGCTTCGGCATCCTTGATCAGCACGCCATGCCGCGCGGCGACCCCGGTGCCGGCGATGATCGCCGTCGGCGTGGCGAGCCCGAGCGCGCAAGGGCAGGCGATGACGAGCACGCTCACCGCGCTGATCAGCGCGTGCTCGAGGCCGGCTCCTGCCACGAGCCACCCGATGACGGTCGCCGCGGCGATCACCAGCACGACCGGGACGAACACGGCGGCGACCTTGTCGACCAGCCGCTGGATCGGCGCCTTCGCCGCCTGCGCATCCTCGACGAGGCGGATGATCTTCGAGAGCACGGTTTCGGCGCCGATCGCGGTCGTTTCGACCTCCAGCCGGCCGTTGCCGTTGATGGAGCCCGCCGTGACCTTGTCGCCGACCGCCTTGTCCACGGGCAGGCTCTCGCCGGTCAGCATCGATTCATCCAGGCTGCTGGCACCCGCGCGGATGAGGCCGTCCACGGGAACGCGGTCGCCGCCACGCACGACGACGACGTCGCCGAGCCGCACATCGTCGATCTGCACCTCGACCGCCTGCCCGTTGCGCAGGACGACGGCCTTGTCGGGGCGCAGCTCGGCGAGCAGGCGGATCGCTTCCGACGTCTGCCGTTTCGCACGCGCTTCCAGCCACTTGCCGAGCAGCACCAGCGCGATCACGACGGCCGCGGCTTCGAAGTACAGGTGCTGCACGTGGCCGGCGCCATGGACGAACGCGCCGGCGAGCCACAGGTACATCGACAGGCCGTACGCGGAGAGCGTGCCGAGCGAGACCAGCAGGTCCATGTTGCCCGTGCGCGCCCGCACAGCCTTCGCGGCCGCGATGTAGAAGCGTCGCGCGCACCAGAACTGGACCGGGGTCGCGAGCAGCCACTGCATCCACGCCGGCATCGACCAGTCGATGCCGACCAGCGGAAGATGCGAGCCAAGCAGCAGAGGCAGCGCGAGGGCGATGGCGAGCACGGCATCGCGCCGCAGCCCTGCCGTCGCATCGCGCGCCACCGCGTCGCCCTGCCTCGGGTCGGCGATCGGGGTGGCCTGGTATCCGGCGCGCTCGATGGCCCCGAGCACATCGCGCACGGTGACCGCGCCCGACACTGCTTCGACGGTGGCCGACTCGCTGGCGAGGTTGACGCTTGCCTTCAGCACGCCCGGAAGAACGGCCAGAGCCTGCTCGATGCGGGTTACGCAGGAGGCGCACGTCATTCCCTGCACTGCAAACCGCAGCTGCTGCGACGGCACCTCGTAGCCGGCGGCGCTTACCGCGTCCTGCAAGGCCTTCACTTCCACACTGGCGCCTTCGACGGCGGCCGACTCGGTTGCCAGGTTGACGGCGACCTTGCGCACGCCGGGAACCTGGGCGAGCGCCTTCTCCACGTGCGATACGCAGCTCGCGCAGGTCATGCCCTGCACCGGCAGCACGATGCGCTGCGCTGGCAGCGCGGCCGTCGTGCCGCCCGGGACGGAAGTCGATGCGCGGTCCATTGTGCTTATGCCGGTCGTGGTGTCGATCGTAGCCGCGGAGATGGCGTTGGAGGTCGTGTCGGTTGGCATCTGTGGGGCAAGCACGCATCCATGCAAGAGACAGGCGCAGCGTAGACTCCGTTCCCCGGTACGGAGTCAAGCCCTCGATCGATGCCGACGTCGACGCCCGCTGAACACGGATCCATGACAATCGGCGCGCTCGCCCAGAGCGCTGGCGTCGGCGTGGAGACGGTCCGCTATTACCAGCGGCGCGGTCTGCTGCCGGAGCCTGTCCGACAGTACGGCAGTATCCGGCGTTACGGCCCTGGGGACGCCGCCCGGTTGCGGTTCATCCGTCGAGCCCAGGAACTGGGTTTCAGCCTCGACGAGGTTGGGGAACTGCTGAAGCTGCAGGACGGCAGCGCACGTCCGGCCATCCGGCGCATCGCGCACGCTCGACTGGCGCAAGTGGAATCGCGCATCGCCGATCTGCAGGGAATGCGGCGGGTGCTGCGGCACGTGATCCACGAATGCCAGCATTCGCCCGGCGCACCGCGTTGCCCGATCATCGAAGCGATCGATTCCCGCGAGTAGGACGAATCCCGTTGACCTAGGAGGCCGCACGCGGGGGGGTGCTCCCGCCGACTGCGCCTCATGCCTCACACAACAAAGTTTCGCAGCAGTTGCGGAAAGTGCTTGTGTGGCACGAAAAATTGTGAGCAAAATGAACCTATTGAAGGGCGAGGTTCAAGTAGTTTCTATGGAAGTCGGCAAGCCGCTGCAACCTGTCGCGACCCTCGTCGCCGATCGCCCGTTCGTACCGCCGGCCGCGCCGGCCGGGGATGAGGACGAGGCGGGCACCCTTCCGTTTCCGGAGAAGTTCGTCGGTACGTTTGGCGAGGACGGTCGGGTCCAGTTGACGACGGAGCGCCTCGCATTCGAGGTCAGGACCGTGACGACGCAGGACGATCTCTTCAAGGCCGTCGCGATCCGCTACGAAGCCTATTCGCGGCATCTGCCCGAACTCGCGCGCCATCTGCGCGCGCCCGAGTCGGCTGATACCGAACCGGGCTACACGGTCATGCTGGCCGAAAACAGACTCGATTCCTCGCCGCTCGCCACCGTGCGCCTGCAGACGAACGAGGACGGTCCCCTCGCGCTCGAGAAATCGGTCGAACTGCCGGCGTGGCTGAAGGGTCGTTCGCTCGCGGAAGCGACCCGGCTCGCGGTTGCCGACGGCGTGCGCGGGCGGTTTGTCACCCTGGTGATGTTCAAGGCCTTTTTCCAGTTCTGCCTCGAGCGCGACGTGGAGTGGATGGTGGTGTGCGCGCGTTCGCCGCTGGATCGGATCTACCGGTCGCTTCTGTTCCGGGACGTGGTGCCGGGCGGCGAGTACATCCGGCTGAAACACTCGGCGAACATCCCGCACTGCGTGCTCGCCTTCAACGTCGCTACGGCGGAACCTCGCTGGCGGGCAGCCCGGCACCCGCTCTACAGCTTCATGGGCCTCACGCTCCACCCCGACATCCAGGTGGGCATTCCTGCCGCAAGTGCGGTCCCAAACACGGTTTATTACCGGGATCGGCTTCCCGTCCCGTAGGTCATCCTCGACCACTGGGAAGACCCGGACTGGGCGGCCTGCGACTTCGTTCGCGCTCCGGTCCGAGCGAACGAGGAACCGGGCGGTGAAGCCGTCGACGATCAGGCGGGCGGGAGCGACGTGGCGGACCCAAGTGGACGCGGGGTTGGTGTCGTGCTGAAACGCGCCATCGCCGTTCTTCATGCGCAACTCGACGGTGGTTTCGCCGATCGGGCCCTGCACGGGTTCGCGATCTGGGCGATGCCGGCGGGGATGGCGGCGCTGACGTTGGTGTCGTTCGCCTTCTGGCCTGACCGGTTCGGGACGGCCGGCGCGGATCCGCTTCCTGTCAAGGTCGTCCGCGCCGAACAGGGCGCTACTCCGGCCGGAATGCTCGCGGCACTCCAGCGGGCGGCCTCGGCTCCGTTTGCCGACACGCACCTCTCGACAGACGCATTCTGGCTGCTCCTCGACGTACCCGCATCCAATCCGCGTCCGACGACGGTCGCATTCCCGTCGCGGCACGCTCGGCAGATGACCTGCTGGGATGCGGCGCGCCTCGATGCGCCGCTGGCCTCGGCTGATCGCGAACGTTCCGAAGGCCCGATGCACATAGCCAAGGCCGGGTTCGCGCTCGACCTGGACGCCAATCGGCCGGCGATGACGCTGCTGTGCGAGGGCCAGTACGAGGGGCCGGCGCGGATCCAGGCGGAACTGTGGGAAAGCGAGAACTTCGCCACGTCGGTTTCGGCGTTTCACCGCGCGTCCGGCCTGCTGGAAGGTGGAACGCTGGTCCTCGCTGCGTTCGTGTTTCTAGTGGCGCTGGTCAATCGCGAGTGGATCTACGTGATCTTCGCCGGTTGGCTCGTCGCCAACTTCCAGTTGGCGGCGATTTCAGCCGGTTTCGACTGGACCTGGCTCGGGCAGGCGGTTCCGGAGTCGATCATCCTGCCGATGCGCAAGGCCGGCATCGCGGTCTATTGCCTGTTGACGATCGGGCTGTTCGGCCGCCTGTTCAGCGCGGACCTCAAGCCGCTGCGAGAGCGCTGGATGCTGGTGCCGGTCCAGTGGTCGGGCATTGCGTTGACCGCCGCTGCCTTCGCCGTACCCTTCGCGGTCTTCCTTCCCATCATGTGGGCTTCGGTCGCCTCGGGCGTGGCCGTGATTGCCTTCCTGCTGTTGCGGATCATGCGGACGGCGCGCAGTCGCGTCGCCGTGTGGTACGGCGCCTCTCTCGCGGTGACGCTTGTGTCCGGACTGTACGAGGTGCTGGCGGCGGCATTCGGCGTCAAGGTGCTGATCGGTGCCGTCAACAGCGTCACGGCCGCGCTGGCATCCAGCCTGCTGGCCGCGCTTGCCATCGCATCGCAGTTCCGCGTCGAGCGCGAGAAGCGTGTGCTGGCCGAGGCGGAGTCGCTGCGCGCATCCAGCAAGCTCCAGTCCACCTACAGCGCCATCCCGATCGGCCTGTTCACCGCCGAGGAAGACGGGACACTGCTGCAGACCAACCCCGCCTTCAGGTCAATCGTCAGTCTCGACCGGCGCGACAGCCCTGCGTCGTCGTGGTCGGACATCTTTCCGAGCCATCACTGGAAGACGGTCCTCGAGGCCACGACGCGGGAGCCCGTGCAGGAGATCGAAGTCCACCGCACGACTGCGCACGGCGACGTGCGCTGGTACGTGGTTCACGCCACCCGATCCGGACGCGTCGTCGAGGGATCGCTGCAGGACGTCACCGAGCGCAAGACTGCGAGCGACCAGTTGCGCTTCCTGGCCGACCATGACCCGCTCACCGGCATCCTGAACCGGCGTGGCATCGAAGTCGCGTTCGGCAGGCTGCAGCGGCGCCGCGGTTCGGCCCGGCCGGCGGCGCTCGCCTACCTGGACCTCGACCGGTTCAAGCTGATCAACGACCTGTACGGACACCCGGCGGGCGACGAGGTCCTGCGCCAGCTGTGCGCCCGGGTGAAACTGCACCTCGCCGAGCCCGAGTCGTTCGCACGGGTCGGAGGGGACGAATTCGTCATCCTGTTCCACGATGCCCTCATCATCCGCGCCCGCGCGATCTGCTCCGCGCTGGTCCAGGCGATCGAGGAGTCGCCCTTCACGATCGGCGACAAGGCGTTCCAGGTGAAGGGGTCGATCGGCCTGATCGAGCTCGACCGCGAGATCTCCTTCCGCGATGCGGTGGCCACGGCGGATCGCGCCTGCAGGGAGGCGAAGGCCGGGCATCGCGGTCGCGTCGTGTCGTACGAGCGCGACACTCCGCTGTTCCGCGATCGCCTGGAGGAGCTGCGCCTGATCGAACGCATCGGACAGGGCCTCGACGACGACGGGCTGTTTCTCGAGATGCAGCCGATCATGTCGCTCGAGCGCCCGCTCGAGTCCCTCAACTTCGAGGTCCTGCTGCGGATGCGGGATCGCGACAACAACGTGATCCCGGCCGGCAAGATCATCAGCGCGGCGGAGAACAATGGCCGCATGGCGGTGATCGACCGCTGGGTGCTGGAGCGGACCCTCGAGTGGATCGACCAGCACATCGACCGCTTCACCGCGACCCACTTCATCTGCGTCAACCTGGGCGGCAGTTCGCTGAACGACGAGAGGTTCGTGGAGGACGCCTTCGCGATGCTCTCGTCGCACAAGAAGGCGGCCTCGCTGGTCTGCCTCGAGGTCACCGAGAGCGTGGCCCTGCACGACCTGCAGAACACGGGGCGCTTCATCGACCGCGCCAAGTCGCTGGGAGCGAAGATCGCGCTGGACGACTTCGGCGCCGGCTACTCATCCTTCAGCTACCTGCGCGACCTGCCGGCCGACGCGCTGAAGATCGATGGCGGCTTCGTCAAGGGCGTGAGCTCGCATCCGGCCAACGCGGCCATCCTGCAGGCAATCATCGAACTGACCCACAACCTCGGCATGAAGAGCATCGCCGAGTGGGTCGAGGACGTGGGGACGCTCGAACTGCTCGCGGAACTCGGCGCGGACTACGCGCAGGGATACGCCATCTCGCGGTCGCAACCTTCGGAAATCCTGCTCCGCGCCGGCTCGTCCGCGGACTTCGTCGAGGACGAGGCGACCCGGACCTTCATCCACGAGCGCAGGTCGCTGCGCAAGCCGCCTGCGGCGCTGCGCTTCCTGATGGGCGGTCGAGCGACCGCGCAGCGCCGGTGAGCGGGCGCGGGAGACGATCATGGGAACCGACCAGCTGATCGATGCGCTGAAGCGCATCCTCAGGAGCCGGCGTGTCACCTACGCCGATCTGGCGCGGCGCATCGGACTGTCGGAGGCCAGCGTCAAGCGGCTCTTCTCGCAGGGGACGTTCACGCTGTCCCGCCTGCAGCAGGTGCTGCAGGCGCTCGAGATGGACTTCTTCGAGCTGGCGAGGCTGGCACGCGGCGCTGGCGACGCGCCCCAGGAAATGACGGAAGCGCAGGAACACGCCCTGGCCTCGGAGCCGCACCTGATGGGCGTGTTCTACCTGCTGTTCAACGACTGGCAGCCGGCGCAGATCCTGGCGCGTTACGAGCTCGCACCGGTCGAGTTGACCCGGCTGCTGGCGAAGCTCGACCGGCTGCAGCTGATCGATCTGCTGCCCGGCGACCGGGTGAAGCTGCGCGTAAGCCGTCATCTGCGGCTGAAGCCGGGCGGAGCCATCCGGGCCAGGCACGGCCAGCGGGCGATGACCGAGTTCCTCGCGGTCGAATTCGACCGCCATGGCGGCCACTTCCTGTTCGAGTTTCGCGACATCTCGCCGGCCTCGCTGGCGGTCATGCAGCGCAAGATCGACCGGCTGGCGGCGGAATTCAACGAACTCGCGGAACTGGACAGCACGTTGCCGCCCGAGCAACGGCATTCGATCGGTCTGGCCCTGGGGATGCGGCCCTGGAGGATCGGCCAGGTGACCGGCCTGAAGGAGCGCCCGCGGCGGCGCTGAGGGACGGCACTACCGGGCGCTGTCGACCGTCGTCGTGGTGCCGACGCGGCGCACGAAATCCAGCACGGCGTCACGGTAGACAGGGCCGCCGGTGCGGCTCGAGCCGGAGTGCGTCCCGCCCTCGATCTTCACCAGCTTCTTCTCGCTGCTGCCGGCGGCCGCGTACAGTTCATCCGCCATCACGTGCGGCACCACGCCGTCCGCGGTGCCATGCAGCACCAGCAGGGGCACGCGGACCTGGGCGATCTTGGCCATCGAATCGAACGGCTGCGTCACCGCAAGCCCGATGCCCGGGACCCAGCCCCACTTCATGCCGCGGACCAGATCCGGGATCGAGGTGAACGTGGACTCGATGATCACCCCGGCGACCGCGCCCGGGTCATCGTTCAGTTCGCGCGCCGCCAGGTCGATCGCCAGCGCACCGCCGAGGCTGTGCCCATAGATGTAGCGCAGCGTCGGATCGGGCTGACGGCGCTTCAGTTCCTCGAACGCCACGCGCGCGTCCTCGCTTGCCGACTCCTCGGACGGAAGCAGTTCGGTGCTCTTGCCGAACCCGCGGTAGTCGACGGCGACGACATTGAAGCCGAGTTCGTGCCAGCGGGCGATCCGGAACACGCTGCCGTTCATGTTCCATCGGGCGCCATGCAGGTAGAGCACGGTCGGGGCCGTCGCCGCCGCGGCCGGTTGCTCGACGTACCACATGTGCACACGGTGGCCGTTGGACAACTCGACGTCGTATTCCACCGTGCCGGTGATCGGCTCCGAGAACCAGCGCGGGTTGTCGCGGGCCGGGTTGAATATGGCCTGGCGCTGCCATTCGTCGAGCGAAGTACAGCCGGCGAACGCACCGCCCAGCCCGAGCGCGATCGCGAGCAGAGCGAGAGGGCGGGTCAGCAGCCGGAGCATGCGCAGTCGGTCAGGGGCGAGCGGCCTCGCGACAGCCGTTGCGGATCACACCGGGCCGATGAAGTCGCGTTTCCCGAGTTCGACGCCGTTGTGCCGCAGGATGTCATAGGCCGTGGTGACGTGGAAGAAGAAGTTCGGCAGCACGATGTTCGCGAGGTAAGTCAGGCCGTCGAAGCTCTTGTCCTCGCCACGCATCTTGATCGTGACGGTGCGCGTCTCGGCTCCGCTGAACTGCTCCGGCGAGAAGCCCTCGACGTAAGCGATGGTCTTCGCGATCCTCGCCTTCAGGTCGTCCAGGGTGACCTCGTTGTCCTCGAACTTTGGAGGCTCGCCGCCGCTCAGCCGCGCCACTGCGCCCTTGGCAAAGTCACCGGCGATGCGCACCTGCGCGGACAGCGGAAACATGTCCGGAAAGAGACGGGCATTCACCAGCACCGCCGGATCGATCTTGCGCGCCGCAGCGTGCGCGGCGGCCTTGTCCAGCACGCCTGAGAGGTTGCCCAGCATGCGGACGA
>JAOUJD010000096.1 GCA_029883565.1 Burkholderiaceae bacterium | reverse complement strand
CGAAGAAATCCGCGGACGGGGTGATCAGGAGGACCTCGGCGCCCGCTTCGTCGAGCGGCATGCGCACGTCGACGCCGGTGTCCTCCTTGATGTCTTCCTCGAGGCCGGTCAGCGTGTCGGCCAGCGCCGGACCGGGCAGGCCGAGATTGTTGCCGACGCGGTGGACCTTGCCGATGATCTCGTTGGTGTATTTCTGACCGTAGCCCACGGCGTCGAGGATCTCGCGCCCGGCCATGGTTACCTCGGCAGTGTCGATGCCGTACGGGCAGAACACCGAGCAGCGGCGGCACTCGGAGCACTGGTTGTAGTACGTGTACCACTCGTCGAGCACTTCGCGCGTGAGATCGCGCGCACCGACCAGCTTGGGAAACAGCTTGCCGGGCAGGGTGAAGTAGCGGCGGTAGACGCTGCGCATCAGGTCCTGGCGCGCCACCGGCATGTTCTTCGGGTCCTGGGTGCCGATGTAGTAGTGGCACTTGTCCGAGCATGCGCCGCAGTGGACGCACGAGTCCATGAAGACCTTCAGCGAGCGGTACTTGCCGAGCATCTCGCCCATGTGGGCGATCGCGCGCTGCTCCCAGCCGTCGGTCAGTCCGCCCGGGAAGCCGATCGCTTCCTGGATCTTCTCGCTGGCGACGAAGGGCCGCGACTTTTCCATCGCGCCGGGGATGATCGGCGGCGGGGTCGGGAATTCGCGCAGCGGTGGTGCCTTGACTTCGGCCGCCATGGCTCAGCTCCGGTCGAGACGCGCCGCCCACGGCGCCAGGTGGCGCGCTTCGCGCGGGTCGTCTGTCTGGTTGCGCGACGGCGAGAAGAACACGCCGGGCGCGTGCAGCAGCTTCGAGAACGGGAAGATGATCATCAGCGCCGCCACCAGGCCGAGGTGGACGTACAGGATCGCATCGGGCGGCAGGGGATGCCATTCGAAGCGCATCAGCCCGAGGAAGAACGCCTTGACCCCGACCACGTCGGTCCGGAACACGTACTTCATCGCGAGCCCGGATGCGGCGATCAGCGCGAGCAGCGCCAGCATCAGGTAATCGGACGGGGTCGAGATGTAGCGGATGCGATCGACCAGAAGCCGGCGCGCGAAGAGTCCGGCAAGGCCCGCGAGCATGCCGAGCCCGGCGAGCACGCCCAGCGGCTGGACCAGCACGACCCAGCCCCATACCGGCTCGGTGAAGTAGCGCAGATGCCGCGCCAGCACGAGCGCGAGGCTGGCGTGGAACAGCCAGCCGAACAGCCACGTCCACAGGCTTCCCTTGAACAGGCTTTCGAACAGGATGACTTCGCGCGCCATGCGCACCGCCACGCCGCCGCGCGTCAGCGGGGCGGGCGTGGTGGGAATCTTCAGCGGTGCCGGCGTGCGCGCGTAGTCAGCGATGCGCCACGCGAGCCCGCCGACCAAAACCGCGGTGGCCGCGTAGAACAGCAGGGCGAAGACGGTCGTCACGGGCGACACCGGTGCAGGGTCGTGCGGCGGCCGGCCGGCGTTCCGAGCCAGCGCGGCCGCTCGCCGGGTCGGGTCAGACGCAGCCGGTCGGCTTGGGCAGGCCCGCGATCTTGCACGCCTGCTTGGCTGGCCCGTACGGGAAGAGCTCGTACAGGTACTGGCTGTTTCCCTTTTCCGGTCCCAGGGTCTTGCCGATCGCCTTGGTCAGCACGCGCACGGCGGGAGCGATCTGGTACTCCTCGTAGTACTTGCGCAGGAAGTTGACGACCTCCCAGTGGCTCTCCGACATCTCGATGCTTTCCTGCTTGGCGATCTCGCTGGCGAGATCCTCGTTCCAGTCGGCCAGGTTGACGAGATAGCCCTCTTCGTCGGTCTCAAATGTCTTGCCGCCTGCTTCGATTGTCGGCATCAGTGCCTCCTAGTGAATCCGCAAATGCGCGTTGGTTGTCGTGAAAGAAAAGCGAATCTAGAGCCATGACTGGCAGTTGGGGTGCTCGACGACGAGGTCGACGAACCCTTCGTAGTCGACCGTCGCCACGCCCTCGATCAGCCGGTCGGCTACGCCGCGCGCCTGCAGGTCGGGCATCAGCGCATAGACCGCGACCCGGCCCATGGCCTCCCGCAGCTTGGGCTCGGCCGCGCTGCCGCGGGTGGCGGCGTAGACGCCGTCCTCGATCAGCAGCAGCGCGCCCGACTTCGCCAGCCGCAGCACGGTATCGAGCGTCGATTTTTCCAGTGGCGACTTGTTCAGGATGTGCAGCATCATCGACCTCAGAAGCTCAGTACCACGTCTTGCTGCTCCATCAGCTCGGCGAGCGCCGCCGAGTCGACCACCTTGACCGGCGCGACCAGGTCGTCGGCCGACAGCCCGCGCGCAGCCAGCGACTCCGCCTCGACGTACAGCTTGTCGATGTCGTAGTCCTCGAGCGCCCGGTAGGTCGGGGAAAAGTTCTTCGTCGCGATCGCCTTGGTCTGCATGCCCTTCTTCAGCTGGTACACGCCGTCGTCGACGAAGACCACCGACACGTCCTGTTCGAAGGCCGCGGTGATCAGCACGACCTCGAGGCTCTCGAGCGCGTAGATCGTGCCGTACGGCGCCTTGCGGTTGACCAGCATGAACTTCTTCGGTGTCATCGCTTCAGTTCCGTTCAATCACCGAACACGACCAGCCGCTCGGACTTGATGCCGGCGTCGATCAGCTGCCCCAGGCCGGAGATGCGGAATCCCGGCGCCAGCACGTCTTCCTTCAGGCCGCGCCTGAGGCCCGCGGCGACGCAAACGACCAGGTCGACCTTCCGCTCCTCCGCCAGTTTGCTCCAGCGCGTGACGATGTTGCGATCGTCCTGCGGCGGTTCGGTGTACTTGGTCGCGTTGTTGACCCCGTCGTGATAGAAGAACACACGCTGGACCTCGTGGCCGCGGGCGATCGCCGCGGCGCAGAACAGGTAGGCCGAGTCGCTGGCCTGGTGCTGGTACGGCCCCTCGTTGACCAGTACGGAGATCTTCACGTCACTGTCCTCTCGCGGCCCGGCGTCAGAACCGGATGTGGGTCGACGCGTTCAGGTTCGCCCGCGACCCGCGCCAGTCGTCGATCAGGTGCTTGGTGAACGTCAGTCCGGTCTTCTCGAAGAAGCGCGGCCAGCCGATGCGCTCGATCCAGTCCGCCATGCGCTCCCACGACCGCGCGTCTTCCTTGTAGACGCGGAGGATGCGGGTGACGATCTCGCTGACTTCGGGCCAGCGCGGCGGGTTGTTCGGCAGCCCCGAGGCGACCATCTTCATGAACGTCGGCTTGCCGCGGGCGTTCGAATTCTTGCCTCCCACCCAGATGGCGAGCTTCGAATGCTCCGGATCGTTGATCTGCATCGGCGGGCACGGGGGATAGCAGGCGCCGCAGCAGATGCACTTCTTCTCGTCGACTTCGAGCGAGGGCTTGCCGTTGACGAGCGCCGGCCGGATCGCCGCGACCGGGCAGCGTGCGACCACCGCCGGGCGTTCGCAGACGTTCGCCACCAGGTCGTGGTTGATCTTGGGCGGCTTGGTGTGCTGCACGATGATCGCGATGTCGGCCTGGCCGCCGCAGTTGATTTCGCAGCAGGAGGTCGAAAGGTGCACGCGGTTCGGCATCTCCTCGCGCTTGAACTCGGTGATCAGGTCGTCCATCAGAGCCTTGACCGCCCCCGAGGCATCGGTGCCCGGGATGTCGCAGTGCAGCCAGCCCTGCGTGTGCGCGATCATCGACACCGAGTTGCCCGTGCCGCCGACCGGGAATCCGGCGCTTTCCAGCGCGTTGATCAGCGGATCGACCTTCTCCAGCTTCGACACGCCGATTTCGACGTTGCTGCGGATCGTGAAGCGGATCTGGCGCTCGCCGAACTTGTCGACGATGTCGCACAGCTTGCGGATCGTCCACACGTCCATCTGCCGCTGCGTGCCGGCCTTGACGGTCCACAGCTCGTCGCCCGAGTGCGCCACGTGATGCAGGACGCCGGGCCGCGGCCGGTCGTGGTACTTCCACTTGCCGTAGTTCTTCAGCATCAGGGGATGCAGGAACTGCGTGTTGTCCGGAACGCCGCTCTCGACTGCGCGGCGCGGCGTGGGCGCCTTGGCCGGCGCCTTGACTGGTGCTTCTACTTGAGACATGTTCCCGGTCTCCCTAAGCGGCCTTCTGCCGCGCCTGCACTTTGGCCACTTCCTCGTCCCAGTCATCGGTGCGCACGTACGGGTTCGTCCGCGGCGCCGCCACCATGTTCGGATCGACTTCCAGGCCAACGCCCTCCAGGAAGTTCACGAGGCCGACGCGCTCGATCGTCTCGCCGATGCGCTCGTGTTCGAGCGCGTTGTCCGCGAAGAAGTCGACGATGCGCTTGCCGAGATCGACCAGGTTTTCGCGGTCCTCGTCGGTGGCCAGCTTGATGAACGGAACGATCACCGTCCCCATCAGGTCGCCGATCTTCAGCGTCCGCTTGCCGCCGCACAGGAGCGTGGCGCCCGTGTCCTCGCCGTGCGCCAGCGCGCCGGTCATCACGTTGATGCAGTGCATGCAGCGCACGCAATCGCGATTGTCGATCTCGAGAGCCTGCGTGTCGTTGACCGCCACGCTGGAGATCTTCGGGTCCTTGCGAACGTCCTTGATGTCCTTGATCTGGATCGCCTTCGTCGGGCAGCGTGCCACGACGTCGTTCACCAGTTCGTTCATCCCGTGCTTCGCGAACCACTTCTTGGCGAGTTCCTCGTCGGTCCGGATGTTGTCGCGCCAGGTGCCGATGACCGCGAGGTCCGCGCGCTGCACGGAGTTCATGCAGTCGTTCGGGCAGCCCGAGAACTTGAACTTGAACTTGTACGGCAGCGCCGGACGATGGATGTCGTCGAGGAAGCTGTTGAGCACCGTGCGGTGCGCCTTCGCTTCGTCGTAGCACGACTGCTCGCAGCGGGCGGCACCGATGCACGACATCGAGGTGCGAACCGCCGGCCCGGCACCGCCGAGATCGAACCCGGCCTCGTTGATCGCATCGAAGGCGTCCTGCACCTTGTCCGACTTGACGCCCTGGAACATGATGTCGCCGCTCTGGCCGTGGAAGGCGATCAGGCCGGAGCCGTGCTCTTCCCAGATGTCGCACAGCTTGCGCAGGATGTCGGTCGAGTAGTGCATGCCCGGTGGCGGCATCACGCGCAGCGTGTGGAACTCGGCGGCATCCGGGAACATCGGCTTGCCGCTCTCGTCCTTCAGCTCGGTGAAGCGCGGGATCACGCCGCCGCCGTATCCGAACACGCTGACCGTGCCGCCCTTCCAGTACCCCTTGCGCGTCTTGTACGAGGTTTCGAGCTGGCCAAGGACATCGACTACATAGTCCTTGTCCTTTGCCAGTCGCTTGAGCCCGGTGACGAAGCTCGGCCACGGGCCGCTCTCGAGCTCGTCGAGCATCGGGGTTTCATGCATCGGCTTTGCCATGGTGGGAAGCTCCCGGTCGATGGTCGGTTCAATGGGGTTGGCGGCGAGATTCGCGCCCTTTCGGGGCGCACCGCCGCACGATGGCCGCGGCCTGTTTCGGGCGCGACCTCAGTGTTTTCGCCAGCCGATCCTACGGTGCACGGCGCGGCCCAGCCATCACCCGCGATGATTAGCCGTATAACCCCAATGGGAGGGGTAGGCTGCCGACCGGGGTAATGGCGGCGGGAAACGCGGACAGACTATAGAGTCTCCGCATGGAGTCAATGCGGCGCGGGACCGTTGGTCCGGGCGCGAGAACCGAGGGCCATGGAACCGACCGACCCGGATGACAAGCTCAGCGTGACGTCGATTGCACGGCTGCGCGCGCCCCTGGGCGGCCAGGAAATCGAGCTGCAGCAGATCGATTACCGGCACGGCGGGCTGAGCCTGCTGCGCATCCGCATTCGCGAGGGCAGGCGGTTCACGGTGTTCGACATCGACGCGGACACCGCGGCCAGCTGGGGGGAGGCCATGCTGGGCTGGAGCCGCGCCCGTCCGGCGGAGCCGGGCTCCCCATGACGGCGACGTTGGATTTCACCTTCGCGGTGGCCGGCGGCATCATCGACCGCGACTACCCGGCGGCGCTTTACCGGGCGCTCGCCGAGCGATTGCCCTGGCTCGACGAGGAGCCGCTGGCCGGCGTGCATCCGATCCGCGGGCTGACGCCCTGCCCCGACGGCATGCTGATCGGCGGGCGGACGCGCATCGTCCTGCGCGTGCCCGAGCACCGCGCCGAGGAGTGCGCGGCGCTGCAGGGCACCGACCTCGAGGTGCCGGCGCCGTTGCACGTCGGTCAGGGGAGCCGACGCGAACTGCTGCCCTATCCGGTCCTGCACTCGCGGCTGGTGGTGACCGGCGCGCACGAGGAAGCGGACTTCGTGCGGGATGTCGATGCCGAGCTCGCGGCACTGGGGATCGAGTGCGACACGATCGTCGGCCGGCGTGGCGAAGTGAAGCTCGATGCGGGGCGCATCCTGGTCGGATACAGCCTGATGCTGCATGGCCTGTCGCCGGCGGATTCACGGCTCGCCCAGGAGCGCGGGGTCGGGCAGCAGCGCAAGCTCGGATGCGGGCTGTTCGTGCCGCACAAGTCCGTCGCCGCGGTCGGCAGTCGGGACTGGCCATGACGGTCGCACGCTCTCCGATGGCCCCGTGGAGTGCGGCGATCCAGTCCCGCGCCGCGTCCGCCGTCCGGCTCGACATGACGGGCCTGTCGTGTCCGCTGCCGCTGCTCGGTGCCAAGAAGATCCTTGATGACCTGCCGGACGGGCAATACATGGTCCTGATCTCCGACTGTCCCGGCACCGGCGACGACCTGCGCGCCTGGGCGGAACTGACGGGGCACGAAGTGATCGCCACGGAGTCGTTGAACGGGCAGCGCGTCGCGTTCACACTCCGCCGCGGCGCCGCGGCCGCGCCGTCGCCAGGCAACATCGTGCTCGACATGCGCGGCGCCACCTGCCCGGGGCCGATCGCCCAAGCGCGACGCCTGCTTGACGGGATGCGGGCCGGCGAGGTGCTGGTCCTGGTCAGCAACTGCCCGGGTGTCGAGGACGACGTGGACGCCTGGACCCGCAGCAGCAGCGTTCACCTCGTCGACCGCTACGAGAATGCGCCGGGCGAGTTCGAGTTCTATCTGCGCAAGGAGTAAGGGAAAACCCAAATGGCTTACGAAATCAATGGCGAATCCATCGAGTGTGACGACGAGGGCTACGTGCTCGAGGCTAACTACGCGGACGAGGTCCCGCGGGCGATCGCCGAAGCCGAGGGCATCGCGCTCACCGACGACCACTGGACCGTGATCAACTATCTGCGGGACCAGTACCGGGAGCATGGCCAGACTCCGAATTTCCGGAACATGCTGAAGGACCTCACCGAGCTGATGCCGCACCACGACAGCAAGACCCTGTACGACCTGTTTCCGGGCGGCCCGGCCAAGCAGGGCGTGCGGGTCGCCGGACTGCCAAGACCGTTTGGCAAGGGTGGATATTGACCCCGCCGATGAGTGAGAAGCCGGCGAGCAACCTCCTGCGGCGCACCAAGAGCCGCTTCTTCGCCAAGGACAAGGCGCGCGATCCCGCGACGCTGGCCAGCGTCGCGGCGTTCACGACCTGGCGGCTCGGCCTGCAGACGATCAAGCGCATGCGCGACGCCGACTTCGAGATCGAGGCGACACCCCAGTACTTCGACTTCCTGAGCGAGTTCCTGGTGTTCCTGATCAACGTTGCCGACCGTTTTGCGTTCGCCCGGCTGCCGCTGCCGGAGCGGCGCGTATTCACGGTGTCGATGGTCCGGCGCCTCGCCGAGTTGCTGACGGAGAACGAATCGCGCCTGCTGGGCACCGACCCGGAGGCGATCCGGCGCGGGTTCATCGACCGCTTCAACGCACGCGCGGACGACTACGCGAGCTTCGAGTTCGACGAAGCGAACGGACCGGACTTCGCGTTCCTGCGCTACGCGGGCCACGCGATGCTCGGCGTCGTGGCGGAGCGGGACCGCGCCTGGGTGACCGATCAGGTGATGACGATCGAGGCGCCGGACGCCGTCACGACGCTGCGCCGGGTGATGGACAACGTCGTCGGCACGGCGGGTTCGATCATCGCGGCGCCTGAGGAGGAGGAGACGACGCCCGGCCCGTTCCCCGAGATGCCGCAGGTCGACGCGCCGGTCGACGACCCGATACCGCCGGAGTAGGCGTGGATCCTTCGAGTCCGTTCGACCTCGCCGATGACAGCGCCTACCGTGCCTGGCGCGATCGCAAGCTCGCCTCGGCGCCAACCGCGGCCGAGCAGCTGCTCGTGGAGGTCGCCGATCCCGGCCGGCTGTCGCGTGCCGAGCGCGATGCTCTCGCCGAACGCTGCGACCGGGCCAACATGGCGGTGTACGCAGCGCCGCCGCGCAGCGACGGCGCGTCGGACGTGCCGCGGCAGATCGGGGCCCAGCTCGGGCTGCGCACCCTGGATGTCAACTACCTCGCGGACGACGACGGCATCACGCCGCTGGCCGCGACCGACTCCGGTCCGCGCAGCGGCTACATCCCGTACACCAACCGCGCGATCCGCTGGCACACCGACGGCTACTACAACCCGCCCGATCGCCGCATCCGCGCGATGATCCTGCACTGCGTGCAGCGCGCCGAAACGGGCGGCGAGAACCGCGTGTTCGACCATGAGCTTGCCTACATCGCGCTGCGCGATGCCGACCCTCGTTTCGTCGCCGCCTTGATGAGGGAGGACGCGATGACCATCCCCGCGCGTTCGGAGGAAGGCGAGGTGGCGCGCGGAGACCAGGCGGGGCCCGTGTTCAGCGTCACCGCCGACGGCCGCCTGCACATGCGCTACACGGCTCGAACGCGCAGCATCGCCTGGAAGGACGATCCGCTGGTGCATGCGGCGACGGCGGCCCTGCTTCAGGTGCTGGAAACGGACCCGCACGTGCTGCGGCTACAGCTGGAACCCGGGATGGGGATCGTCTGCAACAACGTGCTGCACGATCGGTCCGCGTTCACCGACTCCGCGGCGCGGCGCCGGCTGATCCTGCGCGGCCGCTTCTACGAGGCGGTCGAGTCGACCGGTAGCGCCATGGCTGGCGTCGGCGCTGCGGACGCCTCAGTCTGAGCCAAAGCCGCAGGCGGATCGAGCCGGACGCAAGGGGGTACGGAGGGCCGATGCGTCGCCGTCGACGCGCAGGACTGTCAGTCCTGGACCCACGGCAGGCCACGGTGGCGCCAGCCGTCGATCTCGCCACGGCGCCTGCTGTGGTTGCGCTGGCCCTCGAATCCCTCGAGCACGTTGTAGACGCGCGCGTAGCCGGCTTCGGCGG
>JAOUJD010000095.1 GCA_029883565.1 Burkholderiaceae bacterium | reverse complement strand
CGAAAATCCTGCGGATTTCACCACCGGCCCGAGCAGCCAGACCGCGATCGAGCTGACGCCGAACGAGACGGCAAGGCGCATCCCTGCCACGCGCGAGCGCATGCGATCGTCGACAAAGCGAACGATCATCGCGTCGGTGAACGGAATCGCGCCGAAGATGAGGACCATCGCCAGCATGAGCAGCGCATAGAAGGCCCAGCCGCTCGTGTGCGCGGCGAGCAGCAGGACGGGGACCTGCGCGGCCGCGATCGCGAGATACAGGCGCTTGAGCGACATCCTGTCGATCAGGTGGCCGACGATCACCTGGGCGAACGAGGCAATGGCATAGACGAGGGCGAGCAGGGATCCCAGGACGGCCGGGTTTTCGACCAGTCCGCGCAGGCGCTCCGCGAGCAGCTGGCCGTTGCCGTTGGTCGTGAAGTTGAACAGCAGGCTGCCCGTGATGGCCGCGGTCGTCATGACCAGGAAGACCCGGACGAGCATCGCAGGGGTCAACTCGACTGCGGCCTTCTGCGTGCGCTTCGCCGGCGCCTCCGTTTCGTGCGGCGTCGCGCGCGCAAACGCGATGCCGCACGCCAGGCTGATCAGTCCGGGAACGATGAAGGCGGCGCGCCACCCGAACGACTCGACCAGGAAGCCGGTCAGGATCGCGGCGCCGGCGACGCCAAGGTTGCCCGCCAGGCCGTTGATCCCGATGGTGGCCCCTGGATTGCGCGCCGACTGGACCAGCATCGGAATGCCGACCGGGTGATAGATCGAGGCGAAGACGCCCATCAGGACCAGCGCGGCGGCCAGTTGCCACGGGCCCTGGGTCACCGCGGCCAGCAGAGCCGATGCGCCGAGTCCGAAGAAGAACACAAGCATCATCTGCCGTCGTCCCCACAGGTCGCCAAGGCGGCCGGCTGGAAGGGACCCGAGGCCGAACAGGAAGAACATGCCGACCCCGAACGGCATCAGGTCCTCCCACCGGTCGAATCCGAAATCGACGCTGATTCTCGCCACTGCCGCCGCGAAGATCAGCAGGCACAGGTGATCCAGGGCGTGCGCCACGTTGAGCAGAAGCGACGTTTGTCTAGACATGGGTGGCCCGATTTCGCGGTGCAAACGCGGCAAGGCGTGTTCACTTTCAGCGCATCTGACTCAGCGCATCTGGCCTGTCTGTCGCGCTCACGCACGCGCTGGACAGCGAGGCTACGCTCACTGCGCCGATGACGATAGCGCTGCTCTCCGCTGCGCGTCGAATACGGAATCCCGGGCCCCGGCAACGGATCCCGAGTCAGCAAGGCACGCGCTTCAACCCAGGAACGGATGCTGTATCAGTTGCTCGTGGAACGGCTGCTTCCGGCCAACTGCGGACCTAGCCATCGGCGAGCAAGTCGGCTACAAAGCGGACTTCTTGCGCTCGTGTGCGGCGCTGGTTCATCACGAAGGGGAGAACAGCAAAATGGATCGACTGATCTGCAGGTTCTGGCCGGCCGTCGCAACAGTTCTATGTCTGAGCGCTCTTTCGACAACGGTGCAAGCCGCCTCGAAGAACGCCGACGAAGATGCCATTCGCGCGCAGACGATCGCTTGGGAAAGGGCTTACAACAGTGCCGACGCCAAGGGCGTCGCCGCGCAGTATGCCGAGGATGCCCTGCTGCTGCCTCCCGGATCTCCCGGCGTTCGGGGTCGGGCCGCGATCTTGACGTTCTTTACCAAGGACGTCGCCGACTCAAAGTCAGCCGGCGTGACCTTTGTGATCAATTACCCGACCGAAGTCGGCGTCTCGGGCAACATGGGCTGGGAATCCGGTACGTACAAGGTAACGATGAAGGGCGCTGTCATCGAGACCGGGAAGTTTCTCTCCGTTTCGCGCAAGAAGGACGGAAAGTGGCTGTACATCCGCGATACTTGGAATGCAGACGCGCCGGCCGCGACACCAGCCCCGGCCCCGGCGTCGCCACCCAAGAAGTAGCTTGGGTTATCAAGCAGGTCGGCGTGCGTGGCAGCACGTCGGCCCACAACCTGTCGCTTGACGGCAGGCGGCCAACAGCCGACGTTGGCGACGGGCGGCTTACCGGCGGCTCAGCAACTGAGCCGCCATCCAGCAGACCCCGGTCATCAAGAAGATCTTTGCCCACCTGGGGCTGCAAACGCAGCCACCGCCTCGGGGGGCCGGCGAATTTGGCCAGAGCGCGGCGACCGTGCTGAACCGTTCGCCTCAGGCCCGTCGCCGATGCAGCGATCGTCGCGTGCCGTTCCTGCGTCCTGCGCTCCAGGCGCGATACTCGCCGGCATCGGTCGCAGACCCATGCGAGTGGAGCCACAAATGAGTGCCGACAGAATTCCGCGCCGCCTCGTCGCCGTCCTGGCCGCCGACATTGCCGGCTATTCGCGGCTGATGGGCGAAGACGATGTCGCCACCGTGCGTGCGCTCAAGGGCCACCAGGCCGTGGTGCTGCCGCTGGTGGCCGAGTTCGGTGGTCGCATCATCGACACCGCCGGTGACGGCATCCTGGCCGAATTCCAGAGCGCTGTCTCCGCGGTCGAGTGTGCCTCGCGCATCCAGCATCACATGGCGCAGCGCAACGACGGCGTGGACGAGCATCGCCGCATGCAGTTCCGCATCGGCATCAACCTGGGCGAGGTGATCTACGACGAGGCGCGCATCTACGGCGACGGGATCAACATCGCGGCGCGCCTGGAGAACCTCACACAGCCGGGGTCCATCTGCGTCTCGGGCAAGGTGAAGGACGAGGTCGAGGGCAAGCTGGAGCTGCGATTCGCCGACCTCGGTGTCCACGAACTGAAGAACATTGCCAAGCCGGTGCAGGTCTATGCCTTGACAGCGGCGGTCGGCGCGCCCGGGCACGCGTCCCTGCCGAAGCCACCCCGGGCCGAAGCGCCGTCGGGGCCGGCGGCGGCTGCCAGCGCGCCGGTCCGGCCGGTGCTGCTGGCCGTGCTGCCGTTTCGCAACGCCACCAGCGACGACTCGATCGAGTACCTGTGCGACGGCATCACGGAAAGCCTGATCAACCGGCTCTCCAGCGTCGACGTGCTGCGTGTCATCTCGCGCACGTCCGCCTTCGCCTTCAAGGGCAAGAAGATGTCGCCCAAGCAGATCGGCCGCAAGCTGGGCGTCGATGCCCTCGTCGTCGGCAGCCTGGGTCAACGCGGGCAGACCCTCGCGATCTCTGCCGAGCTGATGAGCATCCGCGACGACACGCAGCTGTGGGGCGACCGGTACAGCCGGTCATCGGACGACATGCTGCAGGTCGAGGGCGACATCGCGACCACGATCGCCACCGCGCTGAGCCGCCGCCTGAGCGGAGCCGACAAGGGCAAGCTCGCCCATGCCGCGACCACCGACCCCGAGGCCTACCGCCTGTACCTCAAGGGGCGCAGCTTCATGGTGGGCAACCAGCAGGAGATGGACAAGGGCATCGCCTGCTTCCAGCAGGCCATCGAGCGGGCACCCGACTACGCGATGGCCCACGCCGGCCTGGCCGAGGCCTACACCGTGCAGGCCTATCTGCGCGCGCAGGGTCGCGCCGAGGCGGTGGGCAAAGCCCGGGCCGCGGTGACGCGCGCGCTCGAACTGGACCCCGAGTTGGCCGAGGCGCACGCGGCGCTGGGCGCGATCCGGCTCTACTTCGAGTGGGACTGGTCGGGCGCCGAGGTCGCGTTCCGGCGCGCGCTCGAACTCAACCCCGGCAGCCAGGCGGCCATCGAGGCATACGGCTATTACCTGCTCCTGATCGGGCATGTCGACCAGAGCCTCGTCTGGACGCGCGAAGCAGCGCGGCTCGACCCGCTCTCGACCGGCCCCGTTCACAACCTGGGCATTGCGGCGCTGGTGCAGGGCCAGAACGCCGAGGCGGCGGCTGAGTTCCGGCGTGCGATCGACATCGATCCCAACTGGACCTGGGGCTACATCAAGCTCGCGCGTGCCCTCGCGCTGCAGGGGCTCTGCGAGGAAGCGCTGGCACAGGCCGAGATCGGCGAGACCCGCATTGCAGGGGGCGTCGCGCCGCTGTGCTGGTCCTGGCTGGGTGCTGTCTATGCGCTGTGCGGGGACGCGACGCGTGCGCGCGGCAAGCTCGAACAGCTCCATGCGCTGGCACGCAAGCAGTACGTCGACCCGGCGGCGTTTGCCACTGTTCACGGAGCCCTGGGCGAAGTCGACGAAGCGCTCGGCTGGTACGAGAAAGCGTTCACGGACCGCACGCCGAACATGGTTTACGCGGCCATCATGCCCGGATTCAGCCCGGAACTGGTGGGCAGCGCGCACTTCCAGGAAATCGTGGAACGCATGGGCTTGCCCAAGCCGGCGAGGTAATCACACCCTGCGTGCCCCTTGTCGGAGTCGGGACCACGGTGCGGTCCGGAGCAGTGGATGTGTGAACGGCTGGCCGCCGCCACGGAGTACCGTCCTGATACTCATGTGACATCAGCATTGCCGATGAGCCACGAGTAGAGCTCGGCTCGGGCCGCCTCCGGGTCCGCGACGGCTGCGTGGCCGAGCGCGTTCACTGACGTTCTGAGAAAAGCGTTCGGGATCGTCCTGGCCAGCCACGCCGCGTGGTTGGGCGGGGTGACCGTGTCGTTCGGGTTCGACCAGATCCACGTCGGTGCGACGACGTCCCGAACATCGAAGCCCCACGGGATGGCCCAGGCGAGCTCGTCATCGATCCAGCCGCCCGCGCCCTTCCGTGTCGATTCGAGGATGATGGCCCCGACCGGATCATCCGGGGCCGCGGCCGCGCGTGCCTCCGCGTCCTCCTTCACCAGCATCGGCGTCACTGCCTCCTCGCCCGCGATCACCGCGGCAACGAAGTCGTGCATGTCGGCGCCCTGCTCCTTCGACCATTCGGCGAGGCCGAGCTGATCGAGTGGCGCAATCGCGCCGTATATGGCGACACGCGAAACGCGACCGGCGAGGCCAGCCGCTACCGCGAGCGCGTGCGGTGCACCGCCCGAATACCCGACGACGGCCAGGTCCGCGAGGCCGAGGGCGTCGATAACGCCCTCCACATCCGGCACGCAATCGGCCACCGACCGGCCGTGCCTCCGAGTTGACCGCCCGCACCCTGGCCGGTCATACGAGATGAGGCGACCGCCCAGAGCCGCCACCTGACCCGGGAACCGCATGGACAGCCGACAACCGGGACTCTGGTGCATGAAGAGCACGGGGTAGCCGTCGCCCGGTCCGAAGTCGGCGAAGCAGAGTGATCCGCCGCGAGAGCGCAGGACTTGGGCAGTGGGGTTGGGCATGGGCGTAGTCTCGCACTCTGCGGGCGGAGCGGCCGAGGCGGCAGGCGCGCCCTCTTGCGGCGCCACCAGCGCGCGCAGCCGGCGTCGGGGCCAGCCCAGCATCGAAGCGGATGAGGTGTAGCCTGGGTCGGGGTACCCGGGCATCCGCAACTCAGCCTCGCCATGGCGCATTTGTGTCCGCCCGACGTCCACGAGACGGGATGCCGGGTAGTAGTCCGTCGCCACGGTCCGCTTATGGCCGGGTCGAGCCACTGAGAGATCCAGACTCGTCGCCGGAAACCTGCCGTTCGCAGGAACGCTGAGGCGCGAATTTCGATCGCGCCGTGAAGGACGGCTTGTGGCCGCCAGTGTTAGTACGAGGCGGCGCCAGGAAGCTGACCTTCGGCCCGATGGCCCTGCCGGCCAAAGTCAGCTTGCGGCGATCCCTGGTGAAACCCGGTCTCGGCCAGACTCCGACATTCACTT
Organism: Burkholderiaceae bacterium; assembly: GCA_029883565.1. GTDB lineage: Bacteria > Pseudomonadota > Gammaproteobacteria > Burkholderiales > Burkholderiaceae_F > JAOUJD01. The sequence continues at coordinate 3,550 of JAOUJD010000095.1, read as the reverse complement.
CCAGCGCTGGCTCCGAGGATGCTGGGCCGAGGCGGAAGTGGAGGTTCGAGACACCGCCCTCCGACCAGAAAAGACATGTCGAGCATTGACCGATCCACTGGACATCGTGCATTCACGGCGAATCTGCTGGTGGACGTTGCATGTGATGGTTTTGTTCACTAGGATTTTTCGAGTTCACATGTCGAACGAGAGTCTCTTGCAGCGTCGTGAGGTTATCGTCGGGCTGGCGGGACTGGGGGTAACAGCGCTGGGCGCCGCCGTTGGTGCGAGCGTGCGCGGCATGGACGACAAGAAGACTCAGTTTGTCACTACCGCCGATGGCCGCAGGCTGTGCTTCGCCGAATGGGGACGGGCGGATGGCGTGCCGGTCTTCGCGCTCCACGGCAGCCCCGGGAGCCGGCTCGGTATCGCAGCGGAGACCGAGGCCATAGTCACGGATCTCGGCGGCCGGCTCATCACTTACGACCGACCTGGCTACGGTCAGTCGGACGGTCGCGGCCCGGCGACGCGCATCGTGGACCACGTCGAGGATGTTCGAGCTATCGCCGACAGGCTCGGCATCGACGGCTTCTCGATCACCGGCAACTCAGGTGGTGCACCGCACGCTCTCGCCGTGGCGGCCCGGCTCCCAGATCGCGTCGTCCGGGTCTCCAATACAGGTGCCATCGCACCCCTCGACCTCATGGGGCTCGACGAGTGGCAGCGAAACCAGGACGGTGACACGCGCGAGTACACGGCGGCGGTCCGCGCAAGCCAGGCGGCGTGCACCACCTTGTTCGAGCGCCTGGATGCCGAGATGCGGGCAGCGCTGGCCGACGACGACCCGATGCGAAGCGCGACGCTTGAGCAGACGCGGCAGGGTGTCGCCGCCTGGGTGAACGACGAGCGGGCGCTGGAGCTCCCCTGGGGTTTCAGTGTCTCGGAGATTCGAACGCCCGCCGTGATCTATGCGAATCCCAACGACACGGTCACACCGCCGAACCATGCTGAGTGGCTGGTGACGCACATCCGGTCGGCTGTCCTTGTCACGTCGGCGAATGCGCCTGGTCACGCCAATATCGACGATAAGTCGCGGGCCCGGCGGGCCGTCTACGCCTGGCTCATCAAGGGTGGCGAGCCGATCACGCCCTGAACTGAATCGGCGAGGCGGCCGGTAGCGGCGCTGCCGCCCACCGGTTGGCGACAGCACCAGGGTGTCGTCCTGGCAGCGCAGGTAGCACAGCCTTGGGTCTGAAAGTCTCCACAGAGCCTGTGGAATTCCAACGGTTTGGCCAGCTCTAATTCCGAACCGATGGCGACGTCAGGGGCGCCCGCCCATAGGGACGCAAAGAGAGGTTGCATCGATCGCGATAGCCACGCTGTGATGTTGGCTACGGGTCGCCAGCAGCCCTTCGCCTCGCCCGACGGATCCCCGGTCAGGTGGTCGCGCTGTAGTCTTCGGCGCGCCCGCCGGTGGCGTCCTGCAATTCGCGCCACGGTCGCAATGCGAGCGCGAGCAGCAAGGCCCCTGCCAGCAACGGCACGGCGCGTATCAGCATCTCCGCGGCGGCGGCGACTGTCTGTGGGCTGACGAGGTCGCCGCCGAACCAGCCGGGCAGCGCGCCCGCCCAGCGGCGGGCATAGATCAGCAGCAGCAGCGGGGCCATCCACACGCCGATGCGCGCCAGGCCGCGTGCGCCGCCGGCCAGCACGGCCGCGCCGGCAAGCAGGAACAGTGCCGAAGCCACGAACACCACGGTGAACAGCGTTTCGAACAGTGGCGCGGCGGCGCCCATTCCGTCCTGGACCAGGCGATAGGGCAACCACGCGAGGCAGGCGACGCCGAGAACAAGCGCACTGATGCGCGCCCGGAGCGGTGCGCCGCCATCGGGGGCATTGCCGCGCACGCTCCGTATCCACGGCAGCATGAGCAGGCACAACAGGCCGACCACGGCGTCGATTCCCATCGTCATCGGGTAGCCGAGAGCCTCGATGGCGACGCCCTGCCAGGTCGCCGAATAGGCAATCGACAGGTTCAGCAGCGCCATGTACGCCGTGAACTGGGTTGCCGCGACTTTCGGGTTGGTCACATCCATGAAGATGGCAGAGCGGGTGCCGTACATCAGGCCCTGTGCGACGGAATAGCCCAGGGTGGCGACCCACAACGCCGTCACCAGCGCCGCCGCAGGGACCGGGCGACTTGCGGCGCTCTGGCTGACCGGCATGATCCAGCCGTACTGCTGCAGCACCGCCATCAGGTAGAGCACCGGAATGCTCATGAGTGCGATGTATACGGCGAGCGTCCGGCGGCGCCCGTAGCGGTCCGAAAGCATTCCGCCCAGCACCATGAAGGCAGCGGAGATGATCGACGACCACAGGTTGAGCCAGGCGACCTGATCGTCGTTCAGGCCGAGTTCGACCGCGAGGTTCGACTGCAGCGCGAGTCCGAGGCACATCGCGCCCGACGGAAGCAGGGCGAACGCCAGTCCCAGGTACGCGCCGCGCGTGCCGAGGAAGGAGCGGAACGACTCGACCGCGAAGCCCCGCATCTCGCGCGCCGCGGCCAGCGCTCGCGACACCCCGGCCACGATCACCCGCGGCGCGGTCGCCGCCTCCCGCATCGGCAGCACCACGAACAGCGTCACGGCCAGGATGGCGGCGGAGACGAAGATGAAGGTGGGCTGGAAACCCGTGAGCCCGGACAGAAACAGGACGCCGCTGCCGCCCAGCGCCTGCCCGATGGAAGCCCCGGCGAACATCAATCCATTGGCGAGGCCGCGCTCGTCCTCGGCCAGCGTGTTGCAGGCGAGCGCATCGATCGCCACGTCCTGCATCGCGCCGAACGTGTTGTGCACCAGCAGGAACAGGGAAAACAGCGCCAGTTGCTCGGGCAGCTTCAGGAACATGGTCGACATCAACGTAGTCGCCATCAGCACCTGAGTCAGGATGATCCAGCCGCGTCGCCGCCCGAGACGGTCGGAAGCGAATACGTCGATGAAGGGTCCGAAGGCCCACTTGAAGGCCCACGGCACGTAGAGGAGCCCCACGAACGCGCCGATCTCGGCCGGGCCGACATCCTGTCGCCTGAGCTGCGTCGCGACCGCCGTGGCGGCGAAGCCCAGCGGAATCCCCTCGGTCGTGTAGAGCAGAAAGAAGGCCGCGAGGCGCCCGCGGCGGGTGTCGAGCAGATTCGGCAGGCGCATGCGGCGGTTCCTCGTGTCGATCCGTTCAGGACAGGCGGCGATCCTTCCGCTGCGCCAACCGGCAGCGAGATGAAAACGCTGCGCGGCAGGCGATTATGTCCGGTTGGTCAGGCCGCCTGTGCGTTGCGGCTCATCGGGCCATGCCCGCAGCGAGTCCGCGGACGAAGAGGGGTGCAGCGTGCCTTCGTCACCGGGCATCCGCCACCGCTCCCGCTTCCGCCGGCGGCAGCGTGCGATAGAGATCCAGGTAGGCGCGGGCAGCGCTTTCCCAGGAAAAGTCCTGCGCCATCGCGCGCTGCATCAGTCCTGACCACAGCGCGGGGTCGCGCCAGGCGGTCCCGACGCACCTGAAGGCATGCGCCAGAGCT